>JARICQ010000106.1 GCA_029264075.1 Tissierellaceae bacterium
GTTTCTGCTTCCATCTCATCTTCTAAGTCTGTAGACATTACTTGTCCTTCTACTACATGATAAGTCAATACTTTAGATAGGTCTGGATGGGCTAATAGATCCTCAACTGTTATGTCAAGATCCATCAATAATTTATCAAAAGCCTCATTTGTTGGCGCAAATACTGTGAATGGCCCTTCTCCTTGAAGAGTTTCTACTAGACCAGCTTCTTGAAGTGCTGCTACTAGTGTAGTGAAATCTTCATTTCCTGAAGCTATATCTACTATATCTTCTCCCATAGCTTCATCTTCCATAGGTTCTTCTTCAGTATCATCTTCCTCTTCCATAGTTTCCTCTTCTTCGATTACAGGGTCATCTGTTTCTGGTTCTTCATCCTGCGTACAGCTACTTAAGGTAAATACCGCTAGAGACATAATCATAAATATTAATAAAAACTTTCTTGTCTTTTTCATTTTTTTCCTCCTTGGAAATATAAAGTTAATTTGGTCTTTTCTTGTTGCCTGATCACTTGAAAATAGTTCAGGATAACAATATTTAGCCATCTCATATTGCTTTAACTTACTTTGTCCCTTAGTTCATCTATACCCTAGTTTTGACTAAACTATCACAAATGGCTAAAATCCTTTTTTTTGACCTTATCAGGCCCCAGTTTTTTCTTTTCTTAATAGCAGATTACTTTTATTTTTGTAGCTTCTAATCTCTCAAAATTTCTAATTAACAGAATCATCTCCTCTGACAGCTCGTACCCTGATTTTAAAACTAATCTGCCATCTGGACAGTATAGGTCTTCTACCAATATCATGCCAGTTTTTAATCTACTTATATCTATTTTTATAATTTCATTATTTGTTATCTCCGTTTGGACCTTGGATAAGATATCTAATATTTCCTCGCTATAGTATTCTTCTTCAGATTTTTTCATGCCACCTAAGATATCAATATAATTTTTATTTTTTTCAAATTTACTCAGATAATAGATTAATATTCTCAGTATTTGACCCTTTAATACTTCAGGCTCGATTTCGTTTGGATAAAAATTATGATATTTTTCTTCTAGGGGGATCATAGCTCTTTCTATAATTTTTGTAACTGCTTCAAATCTTGGTATTCTACCAATTATATCATTACTTAAGGCTAGGGAGTCATACTTTTTGTTTATTTCACTTTTTATATGTTTTTCTGACTCATCATCTTCATATAAGATACTCGCCTTTTCCATATGACCCGATAGCATACCCAGACCCGAGAATACACAGGCTAGTCTTAGGTCCCATACTTCCTTTATTCCTAATCCCTCCATGATTTTCTCAGAATACATCTTCATAGAGTTAGAAAGATTAGACACTTCTGGATTAGCTATTGCTAACATATCATTCATGGCGGCTATAGTACCCTGGATTGTCTCTGAATAGAGCTTACCTATAATCTTCTTCGACTTATAATTTTCTAGATGCGTGTTTATTCTTGCCAGAACCTCTCCCCTGTTAAGAGGCTTTGTGATATAATCAACAGCTCCCATTTTAAAGGCCAGTACCTTATCAAAATCTTGATTTAATGAACTTATAAATATTACTGGAATTTCCCTTAATCTCGGGTCTTCTTTTATAAGCTTACAGACCTTATAACCACTTATCTCCGGCATCATGACATCCAATAGTATTAAATCAGGTAGTTCAGTACTTTCTTTTAGTATCCTGAGTGCACTTGGACCATCTAGTGCCACCTGACCTTGTATGTTTTTTGGCAATATATTCCGTAGTATATCTATAATTTCTGGACTATCATCCACGATTAGTATCTTTGCATCCATCATATTTTTTCCTCCTTATTCAATATCAGCTCTATTTCTTTAAGTATCCTTAAAGCAGATTGAAAATCATATTGTTCTCCATATCCCTTCATCTCACTTGCCTTATCACCTATTAGAGTTCCCTGAGCTTCTTCTTGAAATTTACTGATAGATTCACCTGCATTAATATCATTTTCTAGTAATAGTCCGCCAAGTTCATCTGCTAGTAATTTCATCTTTGAATAATCTAGCTCTCCTAACTCTTTATCTTTGTTTTTATCCTTGTCTTCCAAGAATACTTTTGATGAAAACATGAGATCTAGCCTATCATCCAATTGCAGCAATAACTCCCTAATCTTAAAATTCTCCTGGATCATTTCTGATTCTAGTTGGGCTGCTATAGTATATATTTCCTTTGCCTGCAGCTCTCCTGATACACCCTTTACAGTATGGGCTAGCCTTATAGCAAGCTCACTGTCTTCTAGGGATAGGGCCTGTCTTATTTCATCTACTACCTTGCTGTGATTTCTCTTGAATTTTTTCAACACCTTTAGAAATAATTCCTCATCATTATTTAAATGACTTAGGGCTTCTTCTACATCAATTCCTTTTATCTCCAAAGATGGCTTATAGATTTTCTCTTCTTCGATATTATTTAATTTTTCATCTACTTGTATTTGTAGATCTCTATCACTCTTTATTTTATCTTTCGACAGGTTAGCTATTGACCTAATGAGGGCCTCCCTATTTATGGGCTTGGTTATGTAATCATCAATATTTGAGTCTATGCATCTTCTTCTTTCATCAGATGATGCACTAGCAGTAACTGCGATAACAGGCAATTCTTTTGAGCTTTTCATCTTTCTTATTTCAGCCGTGGCCTCATAACCATCCATTCCTGGCATCATAATATCCATTAATACAATATCAAATTCTTCAGTCTTGACCTTTTCTATAGCCTGCCTTCCACTACTCGTAACTGTGCCCAGCATTCCAACTTCTTCTATTATAGATTTTAATACATCTTGATTGATTTCATTGTCATCTACTAAAAGAACCTTGAGGCCTCTTAAATGGTCAAATATATAAGAGATATCTGAATCAGCAATATCCTTCTTTTTTTGAACTACAACTTCATCTATACTTGGAATTTTAAACTCCGTTGTAAAAAAGAAACTTGTACCTTGTCCTAGTTTACTTTCAACCCTAATTTGTCCACCCATTAAATCTACTAGCTGCCTACAAATAGCTAGACCTAGTCCGGTACCTTCATGTTGATTTTTATGCTTATTATCTACCTGTTTAAAGGGTTCAAAGATATCTTTAATTTCTTCTTCTGGTATTCCTATTCCTGTATCACTTACTTCATATTCTAGTACTACCTTATCTGATTTTCTTTCTAATATACTTATTTTGATTCTTATTTCACCCTCCAGGGTAAATTTTACCGAATTTGATATTAGGTTTAATAGGACCTGCTGCAATCTAAATGAGTCTCCATATAGGGGATAGGGTATATTTTTTTCTCTTTCAACCCTTATCTGAACTTTTTCATCTATCGTTCGAAATTTCATCTGTTCCACTACATTATCGATAGCTTCTTCCATATTAAATATACTATTTTCTAATTCCAATTTATTATTATCTATCTTGGACCAGTCAAGTATATCCCTGATTATGCTCATTAACATTCCTGATGAGACTTTGATCCCACTTATGTAATCTCTTTGTCGTGAAGTTGGTTTTGTATTTAATAGGAGCTCAGAATATCCTATTACAGCATTCATCGGCGTCCTTATTTCATGTGACATGTTGGATAGAAAGTTACTTTTAGCCCTATTGGCTACATCAGACTCTTCCTTTGCTTTGGCCAATTCTTCCATTATAGAGTTTCTTTCAGTTATATCTAGTATACTTGAAAGTAGACATTCTTTTCCCATTATCTTTATAGGCACTATATTGCAAAGGCCTATACGTATCTTGTTGTCCTTAGTTTTCATCTTAAGTTCATAATTATACAAGCTCTTATTCTTTTCGATTTCTTTCTTTAACTTCAACCTTTGACTTTCATCAATAATAAGGGGTACATCCGATATGTTTTCCCCTACTATTTCTTCTTTTTCAAAGCCCATCATGTCTAAAAAAGAATTATTTACTTCCAGAAGCTCTCCAGTATCAAATGATGATATGGATATACTTATATCAGTGTTATTAAATGCCTTTGAAAATTTTTCTTCTGATTTTTTTAATTCTGATATATCTTTTGATGTTATAAATATTACATCTTCCCCATCCCATAAACCCTTTGAGGCATATGTTTCAACTGGTATCTCTTCTCCCTCTTTTGTGAAATATGGTATATTAGTATTTCTAAACTGGCCATGAATTAGATTTTTTATGTATTGTTTTGCTTCTTCTCTATTGACCCCACCATATAAAGTTAATAGGGACTCACCTATAACTTCCTCCTTGCAATAATTCAATTTTCTCAAGGTAGCCCTATTAATACTTATTATTTTACCTTCTAAATCAATTACTAGTAGTAAATCATGAACCATATTAAAAAAGTTATTAAAATTTTGCTTGACCTTGGTTATGTTTTTTTCAAGTAATTTTCTTTCTACAGCTTTTTGATATAGCAGTACAAATGAATTTAAGAGAGAAACTTCAACTTCCGACCAACTTTTCTCCACCCTGCAAGAATCAAATCCTATAAAACCACTAAATTCTTCATTTATAAAAACCGGTATAGCAAGTATAGAAAGAATTCCTTGATCTTCTAAAGCCTGTCTTGTATTATTCTTCCCGTATTCCATATTTCTAATATGAGAAGAAAATACTTTGTTTTCTGATAAAACTCCTATAAAATCAATAGATTCTTCATAGGGTACATTTTGGAGTTCTGGATTTTCAATTTGCTGATCCATATCATTCATGCACCATTCAAGCATTTGGCTTGTATACCATCTTTTGGATTCTTCATTATAATGATTCTCCCAGTAGTAGACCCTATCTACCTGAGTCGCATCTCCAAGAAGTTTTATACCATTGGCCAGGGCGTCATAGGATATAGCATTTGTAAGCAACTCTTCGGTAAATTCCATATATGAATAGAGTATTCTCTCCTTTACTCTATCTTCTTCCGTTAATCTGTATTCTTCGGTGATATCATTTCCCGAACAAACAACAAACTTAACATCCCCTTCTTCATTGAACTTTGGAGTTTTAATTATCTTTATAAGTCTGCTTTCATTATTCTCATTTAATAGCCATTCTTGGCTAACTATTTCCTTCTTTTTGTTGAATACGGTTTCATTCTCACTAATACATACTTGGGCTTCTCTATCACAGAGGAAGTCATTTATGTTCCTAAATTCTAATTCTTTTTTATCAAAACCTAAGAAGTCAGCATGAGACTTATTTACATAGCCATAACTTTCTGTATCTTGTAAACTCCAAATCTGAGTGGCTGTATTATCAGAAAATAGATTCAATCTTTCCCTTTGCTCAACTTCCCTAGTTATATCTCCAATAATGAGTAATAAGTTGTCTTCATTGGAAGACTTTGTGCTTATCTGATAGTACTTATCTAAATAATCAAAATAATATTCTAGTTCTTGATCTTGATAATTATTAATATCTTTATAAATTTTAATCCAGTTAGATCTTTCGCGCATTATTTTTTTTAATATGCTAGTAACTCTCTTTCCTATTAATTCTTTTTCGCTAAGCCCTATAATTCTCTCAAAAACCTTGTTTACTTCTATAATTTTATAGTCTTTAACATTATTGTTATCATTATATATCTTTTCATGATGTGCGTATCCCAATGAACATTTTTCAATGATTGACCGATAAAGGTTAGCATCCATTATTATTTTCATCCTTCCATTTTTTTAAATTTATCTTCTAGCTAAATCAACATAAATCAGCTTTATCCTGATAGTGTTATCATATCAGGATTTATTTGCTAGTTGGTTTGGAAATATTTAAAATCCTTTTTTTTGCCCATCCCAAGGAGCTTCTTTTCCTTCTCTAAACTCATCTATACCAGGCCCAGCTAACTTTTTTAATCTCCATACTCCATAAACTAAAGTTATAATCAAAATTGATAAAGTTGTAGGAAAACCTAGTAGTATATTTGCCCATCCTAATTGTTCTAGGCTGGCTCTTCTAAATAAAAATACCTGGATGCTCATTCTAGATAAAAATAAAATTGCCCATGCAAAGGTAACTTCTCTGTAGGCTGGTTTTATATCCTCTCTTAGAAACCACTCTAATTCCCAGCCCCTACTTATATGACTTAGAAGAGCTGCTAGCGGGTATCCAAATAATATACTAAGCAAAGATAGTAAAAATAGAAATCCACTTGATATTAGCTTTGGAAGAAAATAACTTGCCGCATTATCTGATAGTAAAGCAAACCCAGAAGCTATAGCCACACCTACTATACCTACTAAGACATATCCAATAGTTTGTTTTTTTAAAATCCTCAGGACAGATAGTAGGATGGTTGAAAATAGGGCTAATACTATTCCAAACTTTAGACCAAATATATTATTTCCTATAATATACGCTATCGGCGGGAAGATTGCGTCAATCGTTTTTCCACTAATAAATTCTTTGACTTCATCACCTATATCTTTTAAAAATTCTTTCAAGCTAATCACCTTCCCTAAAGCCATATTCTAGCAAAATAATCCATAATCTAGAATTAGATATAATATCTAACCTACCTTTAATTTATTCTAAAAAACCTTCTAATATCTTATTTTCTGCTTCTTCTTCAGTAAGTCCTAAAGTCATCAGCTTAATCAATTGATCTGATGCTATTCTTCCTATCGTAGCTTCGTGAATAAGCTGTGCACCGGGATGCAGGGCTGTAACTTCTGGAACTGAAGATACTTGACCTTGATCCATTATAATGGAATCACACTCTATATGGCCTCTACAGTCTTCTTCACCATTCATTACTAGATGGATTAACTGTTTGGATT
>JARICQ010000119.1 GCA_029264075.1 Tissierellaceae bacterium
GACCTCCTAGTGTTAAGATGTTTAATGTTACATCATTAAAGAACAATAGTATAAATGATGCTATAAGTGATATTGGTATAGATAAACCAATGATTATTGTCGTTCTAATATTTTTTAAGAATATATAAAGAATAAGTACTGCTAAAACTGAACCTATCAAAGTATTTAGTATAACGGCACGAATTGATAGTGTAATGAACTCAGCACTATCTAAAACAACATCTACTTCGATATCTGGATAATCACTCTTTATCTTCTCTAGCTCTTCATTGATTAAATTAGATACTTCAACGGTATTTTTACCGGACTGTTTTTGCAAGGATAAGTTTATACTGTCCCTGCCATTAGTTCTAGAAATGGTACTTACATCTTTATTGACAAGATTTACCTGGGCTATGTCAGAAAGACTAAGCACTTGTCCTGAGCTTAGGGGTATAGCCATGCTTCTAACTTCCTCAATATCATCAAATTCTCCTGTTATCCTTATAGAGTATTCTTGATCACCATTTCTTACACTTCCACCAGGTAGGTTTAAGTTTGATGAGCTTATGATTTGAGACAATTGAGTTACACTTAGTCCCAAGTTAGAGAGTTCATTTGGATTTATAGCGACTTCAACTTCATTTTGAAATCCTCCCAAGATATCAACTGATGCAACCCCATCAATCCTTTCAAATCTTTGACTAATCGTATCTTCAGCCAAGCTTTGAAGTCCTGAAAGATCTCCATCTGTAGATAAGGCTAGCTGGTAGATAGGAAGTGCATTTGGATCTATCTGTATAACGATCGGTTCACCCGCTTCTTCGGGTAGAGCACCTCTAATCAAATCCACTCTTTCTCTCATTTCAAGAGTAGCACGATTCATATCAACGCCAAAACCAAACTGAGCAACAATCGTAGAGCTACCTTCAGAAGATATAGAGCTTAACTCTTCAATATTTCCAACAGTTGCGATTGCACCTTCTAGGGGCTTGGTTACTAGATTTTCTACCTCTTGGGGACCTGCTCCAGGAAAGCTAGATGTAACTATTGCAACTGGAACTTCAATCTCTGGAAATAAATCTATTGGCAACTCTGCAAGGGAAATTGCTCCCAGTATTATTACAATCAATACAAGCATAGTAATAGTAACAGGTCTTTTTACCGAGAATTTAGATAGATTCAAGAGCATTCACCCCTTACTACTACCTTAACCCTTGCACCATCTGAGACATAGAATTGTCCAGTTGTAATGATGCTTTCATCAAAGTTTAAACCAGAAATAATTTCAGCATACTCTCCTGTATCGATTCCAATTTGGATTTCTTTTTCCACTGCTATATCATCCTCTACAACATATACAAATTGTTTGTCATCCTTATTGATGATAGAGTTTGATGGAATAACAACAGCATCTTGTGAACTTTCAAGAACTATTGTAGCATTGGCATTCATTCCAGGTCTGATAAGGGAGTTTGTATTGTCAACATAACTTTTAACCGTATAGAGCTTGTTCATTGGATCAGCTGAAGGACTCACATAACTTACTGTGCTAGTGATATCACTTAGTGAAGCAGATGGAATATCTAATTGGATATTGTCGCCTTCTTTGATATCATTTACAATGTTTTCTACAACATTTATTTCAACATAGACCCTACTTACATCTACAATAGTTGCAGCCTGTTGACCAGTTGCAGCAATTTGTCCAGCCTTGACATTTAAGGCGGAAAGGATGCCTGTCATTGGAGCCTTGACACTAGTATTATCTAAGCCACTACTTGCCTGCTCATATGACAATTGAGCTTGTGTAAGTTGGTTTAAGGACTGGTCAAGGGCAATTTCAGCTTGGGTCACGCTAGACTGGAGTGCGTCTAAATTCTTTTCATTGGCTCCTATCTCAGCTTGTTCGAGCTCTGCTTTAGATGCAGCTCCTACATTGTAGAGAGTTTCAACCCTTTCATAGTTAAGTATTGCACTTTCGATTTTTTCCTTGTTTAAATCATAGTTTATCTTGGCAGATTCAAGGGCATTTTCAGCTTGGGCAACACCTTTTTGTGCAAGGCTTACACCATTTTTAGCTTGTGCCACTGAATTTGATATATCATCTTTTTCAATTGTAAACAAAACATCACCCTTGTTTACATTATCACCAAGTTCGAAGTTTACAGCAGTTACAGTTCCTGCTGCCTTTGGAACTACAAAGATTTCTTCATTGGGTAAAATAGTTCCGCTAAAACTTACCTCATAGTTGATATCTCTACTCTCTGTTGTACAAACCTCAACCGGAGTGTAGTTCTCTTCTTCAACTACTTCCTCTTCTTCTGCTTGTTCGCTACAGGCTGTCAAGGCTACAGATATTGCCATGACTAGTGCAGCTAACAATATAAAATGTTTCTTTTTCATAATATTCCTCCTGATATAATAGTCTAGGGACCGAATGGTCGGTCGGTGTTTATATTATACAGTAAAAGCTTCTAATTCACAATTTATAATTTTAGATTTTATGAAAAATATTACAAGAAAAATAGATCTTTTAGGCAAAAAATACTCCCCTTACGATATCAGATTTTTATTTATTTAATCTGTCTATCATAGGAGAGCATATAAAAGCTCCTTAGTAAGAAGCTTTAATCTTTTTCATCTATACAATATCTAATGGCAGCTTGAACTTAGGTGTTGGGTATTCTTTAATTAACAAGTCCATATCTTCCTTGTCCAATTCTATATGGAGTACTTTAGAATTTTCATCTATATGATTCTCACTTGATGCTTTTGGGATAATGATCATATTTTCCCTAGCTAGTATAAAGGCAAGGAGAACTTGGGCTGGTGTAATATTGTGTTTTTTTGCAACTGATCCAACAGCACTATTTTGTAGAAGTCCTTCCCTAAGTTTTCCTGCCTGAGCAAGTGGGCAGTAGGCCATGGTTGCTATACCTTTTTTCTCCATCCAAGGGAGTAGGTCGTATTCAATCCCTCTAGAGCCCAGATGATATAGCACCTGATTGACAAGGCATTTGTCTCCGTCTTTTACACTCCAAAGATCTTCCATATCATCAAGATCAAAGTTAGAAACACCCCATCTTTTAATCTTACCTTGGTCTACCAGTTCCTCCATACAGGCTACTGTCTCTTCAAGTGGAACACTACCAGGCCAGTGCAAGAGATAGAGATCCAGATAGTCTGTACCTAATCTTTTTAAGCTTTTCATACAGGAATTAAATATCTTGTCCCTGCCTGCATTGTGGGGATAAACCTTGGATACAATATATAAATCACTTCGATCCATCCCTCTTATAGCCTCTCCTACAACCAGCTCTGCTCCTCCTGAGCCATACATCTCTGCCGTATCTACCAAGGTCATGCCCTTACTGATTCCATACTGGAGGGCAGAGACCTCCTGATCTTTCTTTGATTTATCTTCTCCCATATGCCAGGTTCCTTGACCCAAAACTGGAATAGATGAGCCATCTAACAATTTTACATGTTTTTTCAAAACTTTACCTCCTTAAAGATTTACTTTTATTAAAAAGCTTATAGCGGCTAAAATAGTCGCCATAAGCTTTTTAAATTCAGATTAACAGTTATACTTTTTTGTAGGCTAAGATATCTGCACTTGCTATATATTCTTTTATTTTCAAACCATGTCCCCATTTTCTGGCATATTCGTCAGTAACTTCATTTAGCTGAATATCTATATCTGAAAAACCACTTTTTCTTAAAATCATCTCTAGCTCTTCCAGAGCTATGGCACCGCCAACTCAAGTTCCATAAACATTGGGATCGCTTTTTATTTCATCTGGCAGTTCTTTCTTCAAGACTATATCTGAAAGACTCAACCTACCATTGGATTTCAAGACTCTAAAGATCTCCTTGTAGACCTTTTCTTTTTCAGTAGACAAGTTGATTACGCAATTAGAAATCAATAGGTCTAAAAAATCATCCCTTATAGGCAGATACTCTATTTCACCTAGTCGAAACTCAGTATTTTTAAAGTTTCTTTTATGGGCTATTTCCCTAGCTCTTTCCACCATCCTAGGATTGTTGTCAATCCCAATCACAAGACCAAATTCTCCAACAGATTTAGATGACAAAAAAGCATCCATTCCTCTACCAGAGCCCAGATCTCCAACAAATTCACCTGGTCTAGGTTTTCCTTTTTCAGTAGGATTTCCGCAGCCCAATCCCATCTGTGCTTCTTCAGGAATATTTTTTAAGTCTTCACTACTATAGCCCAGAGATTTATTTAATTTATCTATATCACCCTCTACCTCTATCTTAGCCTTAGCTACATCATCATAAAAATCATTGATGGATTTTCTAATCTTATTTTTATTCATAAAAATCCTCCTTTAGATTTTAAAATATCTTTCAATCTATATTTTATCATTAATT
>JARICQ010000131.1 GCA_029264075.1 Tissierellaceae bacterium
TTACATTGTATATTTCTGTAATAGGTCTATCTAACCATCGTATGTATCCCCAAAGAGCTCCAATTGTTATACCTACCACAGCCTCCCATACTCCAACTATTATACCTATCATCAGAGATGTCCTAGATCCACTCCATATTCTGGACCAAAGATCTTGACCTATAGAGTTGGTTCCAAACCAAAATTCGCTATTTGGCTCTTGGTTTCTAAGTTGCATATTTGTTTCTGGATCTATGGTGATTTCTGTAGGTGACTTTTGATTTGGAAGATATGGCTGGATAAATGTGAATACAAGAATAGCTGCCATAAGTATCATCAAAAATACTGCTACTTTGTTTTTTAAAAATACCTGCCAAGTAGATCTCCAATATGAATAATTTGAATATCCTGCTCGTTTAGCCGCACTTTCATCGTATTCTGCGAATTCAAATAAATTTTCATTTATCCCCTCTTCTAAATTATCTAATGACTTACTCATTATCTGGCACCTTCCTTTTTCTGTAAATTTATACGAGGATCAAATAAGGCCATCAATATATCTCCTAAAAACAAACCTATAATACCTACAGAAGAGTATATGAGGACCAGTGCTTGTACAAGTACATTGTCTTGTCTTTGAATTACATCTACAAGTAGTCCACCCATCCCAGGTATAGAATATAGGGATTCAATAAAGATAGACCCTGCTATAGTGAATAATATTGCAGAGGGTAAGTATTGTGCCATTGGAACAAATGCATTTCTAAATACATGTTTTACCATTATATCCTTGCTCTTTAAACCTTTTGCTCTTGCAAGTTTCACATAGTCTTTATTTACTTCATCCACCATATATCTTCTCATCCACATTGCATAGCTCGCTATACCTCCTAATGACATCGATACTGCTGGTAAGATCCAGGTTATTGGCTTGTCTATATCAAATAGGATAGGAAGTTTGAATATATTTGTTAAATACAATTGTATAAATAAAAAATAAACGACAGCGGGTACAGCTCTTATAAATACTACATAGGCAGTTCCTATTTTATCTAATACTTTCCCCTTACTTCTAGCCATACCAATTCCAAGACTAACTCCCAGAAAAAGTGATATACCAATCGCAGCTAAACCGAAGTATAAGGAATAAGGTATTTTATCTTTTATTATTTCCGTAACTGGAACATTGGGTCTATAAATTCTTGATTCTCCCAAATCTCCAGATAATAAATCTTTGTAAAAATTCCCTAACTGTATATGTAATGGATCTCTAAGGCCCATATTAGTCAGTACGATTTCTTTCTGCACTTCATCTAACTTCTCATAGGAATCTCCAAAATATCCTTCTTCAGGCATTAATCTCATGAGAAGGAATACTAATGTTACTATAATAAATAAGGTTCCTATAGACTGCAATAGTCTTTTAATAGAGTATTTAAACATTTATTTCCTCCTTTTTATCTACTAATTTATAATCCATAATAAAGCTAGTCCAATGGGAATTAACCACCATTGTCTTTTTATTATTTCCCATTGCAAGGCATAAAAAATTTTATACAATTCTCCTGTTGAATAATTTGAAAAGTCATCCAAGGCTAGCATCCCCTAATATTTATTATTAGTCAAGAAAAGGACTACTTTAAAGTAGTCCTTACTTGATCTACTTACTTTATTTATTTGTTTAATTTGCGTTTTTTAGTGCTTCTTCTCTTTCCTGTTCCCACTTTTCTAATCCATCTGTATATTCTTCAGTGTTCATTGGTTCATCCATTAATTTTTGACCTTTATATCTTTCTTGTGAAACTCCAAAAGGTGAATATTGAGATTCAAATGGGTTAAGTCTTGAAGCTGCATATCCTCCACCACCCAGTGAATAAGGGATTACGAAAGCTTCTTCTATTAAAAATGCCTCTGCTTCTGCAAAAAGTTCATATCGTTTTTCTATATCCATAACTTCTGCCCTTGCATCATTAATTAAGTTTGTATATGTTTTTTCTCCATTATCATCAAGGTATCCTTCTACAAACTCTGGGAAGTTGTAAGTTCCACCAGGTTCAAATGGTCCTGTATATGTTTCAGGATCTGCATAGTCTGGACCCCAGTTTGCTTCAAGAAATGCATACTTCCCTGAGCGCCTAACTTCTGATAGGAAGTTTGTAGGTGGTTTTGGGTCTATTTGGATATCTATATAGTCAGCTCCAAGTAGGTTTTCCATCTGTTGCTCTATTACTTGAACCCTGTTTGCCCATTCGCTTCCACCTGAGTTATATGGCATATATACTATAACTGGGAATGTAACTTCGCCCTCTAACTCTTCCATTGCCTTTTGCTTGTATTCAAGTGCCAATTCTTCATCAAAGGACTCTGTATCAGCAAATTCTTTTAAATTTCCAATTTGTGTATAGTCTAATCCATCTAAGTCAACAAAGTTCTTTGGAGTAATTGTAGTTGACAGTTTTTTCTCTGGATTATATGGTTCTGCCGTAAGCATTGCAGATACTCTATCTAATCCATGGAATATAGATTTACGGAAGTTTTTATTGTTTACTGCTTTTTTCCAGTTTTCTGGCTCAAATTCTTCATCAAACTGTGGATCAAAGTTTAGTGCATAAAAATAAGTGTAAAATCCAGTCCTATTTGGCCTTACCATCTCTTTTTTATCAGGATCTTCCATCCACTGGTCTATTATATCTGAAGAGATATCAGCATAGTCAATTTCTCCTCTTACAAACAATTCTGGTGCCAAAGTTGCTGATTCTTTATTATATTTTTGAGTTATCTTTGTTATATGAATATTTTCTTTATCCCAATAATCTTCATTTTTAACTAGTACTCTTCTAGTCTGTGGTTCAAATGTCTCCATTAAATAGGCACCATTGTAAAGTAGGTTTTGATTATCAGTACCAAATCTATCTCCTTTTTCCTCTAAAAATGCTCCATTTACTGGGAAAAATGATACATAAGATAACATAGATTCAAAGTATGGTGTCGGTTGCTTTAATCTGTACTCAAGTGTATAGTCATCAACCGCTTTTACACCAACTTCTGCAAAGTCAGTTATCTCTCCATTGTAATATTCTTCTGCATTTTCTATTACACTGTATAATATATTTGCACTACTTGATTCATTTGCACTATCTAATATATAGCTAGCTGAATCTACAAAGTCTTGGGCTACAGTTTCTGCATATTCTTCACCTTCATGAGTAACCCATTTCACTCCTTCTCTAATTTTAAATGTCCATGTTAAACCATCTTCTGATTGTTCCCATTCGGTTGAAAGTGCAGGTTGTACTACACCGTATTTGTCATAGTCAAGTAAGGAATCGACCATATTTGCAGCTAGTGCAAATTCATTTGTAGTTGTTGTAACTAAGTAATTTAGCGTAGTTATTTCTCCTGAATACACTATATTATATTCTTGCGTTACTTGCTCAACTGTAGCATCTTCTCCATCGCTTCCTGTATCATCTCCTGCAGGTGCCTCATCCTGTGTGCATCCTACAAGCATTGTCAACATCATTGCCATTACAACTAATAGTGCTAAAAACCTTTTCATCTTTTTGTCCCCCTTTATTTTTGAAAACAATGTAAAATAATACAAAATAAATTAATAATTAATAAATTGCTCATTTATATATTCTTAATATCAACCCCTTTTCTATAAAAACATCTACTTCCTAAATTCTAGATTGAATATATATTCAATCTATTAATATAATTAGCTAAGATTTAATCTACTAAAACTTTACATTGTTAATCTTTTTAAATCCTAATCCTGCCGATTGATTTAAATGGATAATTGAATCCTCAAATATAGGACCACCATCTATTGGATCTTCCTTACAAAGCCCTGGTCCATCTAGATCTACTTTTGTAATTATACTTTTAGATGCTGCCAAGTGAACTGCTGCACTTACGCTTAGCTTACTCTCAAGCATACATCCTATCATACACTCTACTTCATATATTTCAGCCAGTGCGCATATCTTTAAAGCATTGTGTATGCCACCCGTTTTCATCAATTTTATATTGACAAGATCTGCTGCGCGATTTTGAATTATTTCAGCCGCATCTCTAGGAGAAAAAACACTTTCATCTGCTAATATGGGTATACTTACATTGTCTGTTACGTATTTCAATCCCTTTAAGTCATGAGCATTCACAGGCTGCTCTACTAATTCTATATCGAACCCCTTGTCTTCCATCTCTCTCAAGAGAAGAACAGCTTCTTTTGGTGACCAACCTTGATTTGCATCTAGTCTAAGTTCTATATCGTATCCCACGGCATCTCTTATAGATTGAATTCTCTTCATATCCATCTTAGAGTCCATGCCAACTTTTATCTTTAGAGTCTCAAAGCCTCTATTAACTGCATCAATACTATCTTGGGCCATTTCATCAGGTGAATTTACACTTATTGTCAGATCTGTCACTATCTTATCTTTATATCCACCAAGTAATTTATATAGAGGTGAATCATTCATCTGAGCAAATAAATCGTATATAGCTATATCAACTGCTGCTTTAGCACTTGTATTCTTAACTATAGAGTTATCTATTCTCTTCATTATTTCTTCAATATTTGATATTTCAATCCCTATCAGCTTGGGTCTTATGTATTCTTCTATTGCACAACGTATGGATCCTAAAGTATCTCCAGTGATGACTGCCGTAGGAGCAGCCTCTCCGTATCCTATATGACCAGTATCGCTAGTTATCCTAACTACTATATCTCTTATACCGTTTACAGTTCTAAGGGCTGTTTTAAATGGTTTTCTAAGTGCTAGCTCAATGATACCAACTTCTATTTCTTTTATTTTCATCTCTTTTCCACCCCCAATCCTATATTCATGATTGCTAGTGATTATTATACTATTTAATCTTCTCATTGTAAAGTAATAAAGCGAGCAAATGGCTCAAGCACTAGTCTATCTTAAAAAATCTGTCAATGGTATGTCTAGGTATGGGCTAGGTTCTTGTACCCCATCTACATAGTGCCACCATTCCTTTTCATGTATTCTAAAACCCAATCCCAACATTACATCCATGAGATAGTCTATATTCTTTTTTGCTTCTTTTGTCATATTTTCACCTCTTGGATTGGCTTTTTCTGTAAAGTCATCAAATTCACTTGGCATTTCTAATTCCTCACCATCTCTATCTACCAAGGTTATATCTACTGCCATTCCATTATTGTGCCTGGGTTTAAATCCTGAACTAATGGCTTTTTTTGGTGGTTTTGCGACAAATGGACTGCCTGGAAATAGCTCATATAGTTTTTTCTGAACATTTAGGGGCCTATAGGCATCCCAAACTTTTATTGTATATCCCTTTTTCTTAACTATTTCATGAGCTCTTACAAGTTTTTCTCCAGTTTCATGCCTTATTGCACAAACTGGGATTGGATACAATGCTCTTTCAAAAAAGTTATCACTTGTAGCATATTTTAAATCTATTATAAAAGATGGGTCTAAATCCTCTAAAAGAACTAAGCCCTCTATAGAATATATAACTTTGCCACTTTTTGTCCTTATATTCTCAATATTATATTTTGTCATTTTAGCCCCCTTGGAGTATTTTTTGAAAATTGAAACTTACTTAACCTATTATATCATTTTAAAGAAGATTTTCAAACAAATAGCTGCTTTAATAGAAACTATATCTATAAATATATTTTTCAAGTAAGACTTGAGGGAGGTAATCCCTTTTAAAATGATTGATCAACTATCTTCAATTTACAAATCAATCTATAAATTTTGCTATTTTATTTACAGCTAATATTGATTCTTTTTCAAGCAATTCATACTTATCTTCCTCTATAGATACAATCAAACAAGTTGAAGGTCCACCAGATTTTTTTATATCTAAAGAAATGTTTTTTTCTAATACAAAATCTAAATTATTCCATTTAGCCATTTCCTTTAGTTCATATAGAATCCCTTTAGAGCCCACAGGAAGTATCTCTCCTATATAGGTTTTTTCTCTTAGGTCCATAAGTTTAGATATATCCATCACTTCTTCTATATTTTCCAACACTTCATCTCCCACTTTTGGGCTTCCTATTGCTACTCCTATCATGCCTGATGATGTCTGTGGTTTTTTCCAATCTTTTTTATCTATTATTCCTATTGCAGTGATACCTAGACCAGTAACAGAAACTGGGAAATTCTCTTCAGTGCTTCCTGTAATTACCTTTTCATCATCTAGATTTAGAGCTTTAAGTGCCTTTTTTATGCCTTCTATTATTCTGCTACCAGTGTCATCCATCTCAACACTTAATGTATTTATTAATAAAGAAGGATCAGCTCCAAATGCTATTATCTCCATTAAAGCTACCTGTGCTCCAAAATATCCCACAATTTCTGGGCTAGTTTTGATTATATCATTTTCTTTTTCCCCTATTCCACCACTTGAATCACATGAAATTACAAGCCTTTGATCTTCATTTATATCTATTAAACTTAAGTCTCTGTATTTTTCTATTAGCATTAAATCACCCATTAAAGTATTTCAGACAGGGAAGAATCCCTGTCTGATTTAAATTCTCTTTCCTATAGTTTTATATATTACATATGCCAAAATTACATTTACAGCTGATGCCAAGCTCAGTGGAACTATCATAGCCAATACAAAGGCCATTCCATTTAATGGTATTCCTAGCAAGACTGTAAATGGTGCTAAAAATAAAACCAAGGCTACTCCATTTAACAGTATTCCTGATATGCAGGCTGCAAGACCATTAAATCTTTTATAGATTATTCCAAATAAATAAACTGCGACCCCCATTCCAAAGGTTATTAACAAATGCATGGGTAGGGTAAGTGGAAATCCACTAGACATTGATGTAAGTATGTGACCAATACCTGCAACTATGGCTCCTGAAACAGGTCCCAAATAAAGTGCTGCAAAAAAACCTGGCATAGAATCAAGGGCTATTGTTCCCTGTATTTTAATAAGGGACCCTATAAAGGAAATAGCTACTAACATTGATATGTAGACAAGTTTTCTTGTGGTGTTTCTTTCCTCTATGCTTTTTTGATTCATTCTATCAATCCTTTCATATATAGTTAAATCCCATTATATCACTATTAGTAGTTTTTTTATAGTGATATAATGGGATTTAGTTTTTTAATCTAATGCTTTTTTTAAAAATTGTCCAGTATAAGATTTTTTTACTTTTGCCACTTGCTCTGGAGTACCTGTGGTTACGATTTTTCCACCCTTGTCTCCACCCTCAGGTCCTAGATCGATTATATAATCTGCTGTCTTTATTACATCTAGATTGTGTTCTATTACCACAACTGTATTTCCACCATCAACAATCTGATTCAAAACCTTTATAAGCTTGTGTATATCTGCTGTATGAAGTCCTGTGGTTGGTTCATCTAAGATATATATAGTCTTTCCTGTTGATCTTTTTGAAAGCTCAGTAGCAAGCTTTACCCTTTGAGCTTCTCCACCAGATAATTCAGTAGAACTTTGGCCTATTTTGATATAGCCCAAGCCTACATTAAAGAGAGTCTCTAGTTTTCTTTGTATCTTTGGTATGTTTTTAAAGAATTCCACTCCCTCTTCTACTGTCATCTCTAGTACATCCGATATAGTCTTTCCCTTATACTTGACCTGCAGTGTTTCCCTATTGTACCTATGTCCTTTACAGACTTCACAAGGTACATATACATCTGGCAGGAAATGCATCTCAACCTTTAAGATTCCATCTCCCCTGCAAGCCTCACATCTTCCACCCTTGACATTAAAGCTAAATCTTCCTTTTTTATATCC
>JARICQ010000133.1 GCA_029264075.1 Tissierellaceae bacterium
TTTCAAATCGGAACATCTCCTAGATTTACACTAGCACCTTTATCTGAAATACCTATATTGGGGGCAGTTTTTAAAAATATATATCCATTTCAAATAGTTATAATTATTATTGCTATTTTTGCCACATATCTTTTAAATAAAACAAAATTTGGGCTGAGATTAAAAGCTTGTGGAGACAATCCTCAGGCTGTTGATGCTGCAGGTGTTAGTGTATCTAGAGTAAGATTTATTGCCGTCATGATTTCAGGAGCATTAGCGGGCTTGGGTGGTATCTCCTTTGCCTATTCTATATCTACTAACTTTTCTCCAGCAATCTACATGGGATACGGCTACCTTGCAATTGCAGCCTTAATATTTGGAAATTGGAATATTCTTCCAACATTAGGGGCCTGCCTCTTATTTGGTTTTGCAAGGTCAGCTGGCTACTATATAGCATATATTCTTGAAATGCCGAGTGCATTTTCAGATTTAATTATGATACTTCCCTATGTTTTAACACTATTGTTGCTAATGTTTTTTTCAAAGAGTAATCGTGTACCAAGAGCCTTAGGTGAGATCTACGACAAGGGAAAAAGGTAGTAAAAAATATTAAATTTATGTACAAATTAAGGAGGGTTAAGAATGGCAGAGATTAAAACAATTGAATTTAAAGATAATATACTTTATCTGATTGATCAAAGAAAATTACCAAGGGACTATGAAATATTTGAATGTAAAGATTTTAGGGATGTGGATTTTGCAATACATGATATGGTGGTTAGGGGTGCTCCGGCAATAGGAGCAACAGCAGCCTATGGTGTGGTTTTAGCAGCAAAAGAATTTTTAGGTCTAGAAAAACCTAGGTTTTTCGAAGAAATGGAAAAAGCCTTAGAAAAATTAAACCAATCTAGACCAACAGCTGTAAATTTAATGTGGGCTATAGGTAAAATGAGAACTTTAATAGAAGAGAACAAGGAACTGGAAACAAGGGAGATTTATGAAAAGATCAAGGAAGAAGCAGATAATATATATAATGAAGATATAGAGACAAATAAAACCATGGCCAAACATGGTAATGAAATAATAAAGCAAGGAGATAATATATTAACCCATTGCAATACTGGAGCTTTGGCTACAGTTGCCTACGGCACTGCACTAGGGGTTATAAGAGAAGCTCACTACACAGGCAAGGATATTTTTGTATATGCAGATGAAACTAGACCTAGGTTGCAAGGGGGGAAGCTAACTGCATGGGAACTTGTACAAGAAGGGATTCCAGGCAAGCTCATTGCTGATAGTGTGGCTGCAACACTAATTCGTGATGGAAAAGTAGATCTAATCTTAACAGGAGCGGATAGGGTTGCAAATAACGGAGATTCTGCAAATAAGATTGGAACATTCATGTTGTCTGTAGTTGCAAAAGCATATGATGTGCCTTTTTATATAGTAGCTCCAACAACTACTATAGATTTTGAAATGGAATCTGGAGATGGAATAAAAATAGAAGAAAGATCTTCAGAAGAGTTAACTCATATAGATGGAATTAGGACAGCACCAGAGGGTATGGAAGTATACAATCCAGCATTTGATGTTACCCCACATGAAAACATTACTGGAATAATAACAGAAAAAGGAATTGTAAGACCACCATACAAGGAAAATATAAGGAAACTAAAATAAGCAAGGATAAAAGGAAGGTAAAATTACTATGTATAATGTTTATAAGATGATGCATAAGAAAAAATCTTTAATTTACTATCCATATAATTATATATAATATAAAGAGCAGGATAGTTGGTAGAATAAGTTTTCTGCTAGCTATCCTGTTGACATTGGGGCTAGTTTTGTAATATTATAGCTGATAAGCTAATATCTAGATAAGGTATTTTATGGTTAGCCCTTATATCTTGTAGGGATAGGGCTAAAAATAGACATAATAGATATAAAGTAATAGTTGAATAGTTTTATCAATACTTGGGGAAGGAGAATTAAATGGATACAGTTACTTTACTAAAGGAGTTAATTAAGGTAGATTCGTCTTCAATGGAAAAGGCAAATGAATTAGTTGAATATATTTCAAATTATTTAAAAGAAAAAGGATTAAAAGGTGAAATAATTGAGAATAATGGTTATAAAAGCTATGTTTTAGTAATAGGACAGGGAGAAAAAACCATAGTTTTAAATGGCCATGTAGATGTAGTACCCGGAAAGACTGATCAATTTAATCCTCTTGAGATTGATGGAAGAGTATATGGTAGAGGCAGTGCAGATATGAAGAGCGGATGTGTTGCCATGATAAATACAATGATATCATTGTCTAAAAGAGAACCAGCCTGTAAAGTCATGATGCAAATTGTAAGTGATGAAGAAAGCGGAGGCTTTAATTGCAGTAAATATTTAGTTGATCAGGGATATATTGGTGATTTTGTAATTTGTACAGAGCCTACAAACCTAAAGCTATCAACCCAGGCCAAGGGTTTTATGAGGCTTGATGTAGAGACCAGAGGTCTATCAGCTCACGCCTGTAGACCCTGGCAAGGTAGAAATGCTATCCTAAAGGGTATAGATAATTATAATACTATTTCAAAACTGCCAATAATGCAGATAAGTTCTGAAATATATGAAAGCTCTACAGTTACACTGTCAATGATCAAAGGAGGTGACATCTACAACAAAGTTCCAGATGAAAGTATACTGGGGCTTGATATAAGGTTTATACCAAGTTTACATCCATATGATATAATAGACGATATAGAGAAAGCTGTTAAGGGAA
This sequence comes from Tissierellaceae bacterium, assembly GCA_029264075.1. Classification (GTDB taxonomy): domain Bacteria; phylum Bacillota; class Clostridia; order Tissierellales; family Tissierellaceae; genus JARICQ01. The sequence continues at coordinate 2,753 of JARICQ010000133.1, forward strand.
AAGTTGTATTAAAAGCCTTGGGATACCCAATCAATACACCAGTCGACAACTCTTACATCAAAGACTTTATCAAAGCAATTGAGTCAATTGATAAAAGCAAAAAGGTGAAAATTGTAGGACAACATGGATCTTCCGATGCAAGGTTTTTTGCAAGCAAGGGAATTCCTGTGATAGAGTTTGGTCCAGTGGGGGCTGATTGGCATGGCGATAAGGAATATGTGGATATCGAATCTATTTATCAGTTAGAAAAGATACTTGAGGCTTTTATTAGAAGCTTTTGAATTGATAGCTTAGTCAAAAGAAAATTTAAGGAGATGAGAAAATGTTTAAAAAGTTTATATCTGTTTTTTTAGTCTCAATACTTGTATTGGGAATAGCTGTAGGATGTACATCTGATCAAGGTGATGGGCCTGAAAATGCAGATGATACAAATACAGAAGTAGCAGCAGAAAATGAAGAGCTAGTAGAAGGAGATAACAGTGAGATAAAGGTTGCTATAGTAGCAGACATTGTATCACTAGATCCACAAGGACACAATGATGTAGAATCAATGAGAGTTTCAAACTTAGTCTTTGATACATTATTTAAATTGGATGAAAACTTTGAAGCACAACCAAATCTAGTAGAAGATTGGTCCCAGCCAAGCCCAAAAGAGTGGGAGCTAAAGATTAAAGAGGGTGTTATTTTCCACGACGGAACGGAAATGACGGCAGAAGATGTAGCCTATTCTCTTGAAAGATCAAAAGAATCACCAGTAGTTCAACACGTACTTGAACAGGTTGAACAGGTTGAAGTAATTGATGACTACAGTGTGAGAGTCACTACAAAAGAACCATTCGCACCATTTTTAAATGCACTGGTACATGCTGGAGTATCTATTTTTCCAAAAGAATATGCTGAATCAACTGATGACTGGAAAAATCCAATAGGATCAGGACCATATAAATTTGTTGAATGGGTATCTGGAGACAGGGTAGTACTTGAAAAAAATGAAAACTACCACAATGAAGAAGAAGCAGGAATAGCTGAAAATATAGTATTTAGGGTAATCCCAGAAGGAACAAGTAGGACCATAGCACTTGAAACTGGAGAAGTTGATATAGTAGCTATACTAGAAGCTATGGACGCACCTAAGATAGAAAACAATGACAACTTAGAGCTATACACGATACCATCAACAAGTTTTTCATACTTAGGAATGAATACTGAAAAACCACCATTTGATAATGTATTGGTCAGACAAGCTATGAACTATGCAATTGATAAAGAATCTATACTAAAAATTGCACTAGAAGATGCTGGAGTAGTAGCTACTTCTATGACAGCGGACTCTATGCTCGGTCACGTCCCATCAGACTATAGCTATGATCCTGAAAAAGCTAGAGAAATATTAGATGAGGCAGGAGTAGAAGATGGACTTGAAATAGCAATATGGGCATCAGGAGATAGAAGAGAAAGAATAGCTCAGGTTACTCAAGCTAATCTAATGGATGTTGGAATAGATGCTAAAATTGAAATGTATGAGTGGGGTGCTTTCTTAGACGCTACAAACTCAGGAAATCAAGAGATGTTTGTATTGGGATGGACATCTAATCCAGATGTCGATGCAACCCTAACGCCACAGTTTAGTGAGAATAGTATTGGTGCACAAAATAGAGCTAGATATGTTAATGAAGAGGTGGAAAGACTTCTTGTAGAAGGAAGGTCGGAGCTTGACCCAGAGAAGAGAGTAGAAATCTACAATGAAATCTATGAGATTTTAAATGAAGATTCACCATGGGTACCTTTATATGTAGAAAACAATATTGCTGCTGCAAATAAAGGCTTAAAAGGTGTAACCTTAAATGCACAAGGATTAATAGATGTATACAAACTTCACTACTAAAATAATTAGCTTGTGAAACAAATGCATCTTTCAGGAATTAAAGTCAAGCCCCTACGCATTTGCTTACATAGATTGTAGGGGCTAACTTTTCCAACTGATTTTATATGCATATCACCCATTAAATAAGAGATTGGAGGAAATATGGGCAAATATATACTTAGAAGAATCTTGGTGCTTATCCCTATAGTACTGGCAGTCACATTTATAGTCTTTTTTATAATTAGTTTGACTCCTGGAAATACAGCAGCCATGATCATAGGAGACGGAGCAACCCAAGAATCTATAGAAAAATTAAATGAAGAAATGGGTTTTAACGACCCAATAATAGTTCAGTATGGTAGATATATAGGAAATCTTGTTAGAGGAGATATGGGAAGGTCCTATAAGACTGGTGTATCTGTATCGCAAGAAATAGGATCTCGCTTTCCAAACACCTTGAAACTAACAATGCTTAGCATACTCATATCTATTGCTATCTCTATACCAATAGGTATTATATCTGCTACAAAGCAATATTCTATATTTGATAACTTTGGCATGATACTAGCACTTATAGGTATTTCAATGCCATCATTTTGGCTTGGTCTAAATCTCATTATTATATTTTCATTGAGACTAGGATGGCTTCCATCTGGGGGAGCAGATAGTCTGAGAAGTATAATACTTCCAGCTGTAACCCTTGGTGCAGCAGCTGCAGCTAGTATCACTAGGACTACAAGATCTAGCATGCTAGAGATCCTTCCTCAAGACTATATAAGGACTGCCAAGGCTAAGGGAGTCGGCAAAAGACCTATAATAATAAGGCATGCTCTTAAAAATGCACTTATACCAACTATTACTATCATTGGTATAGAGTTTGGAAATTTACTTGGTGGGGCAATACTTACAGAGACGGTTTTTTCATGGCCAGGTATAGGAAGGCTGATGGTAGACTCTATAAATGGAAAAGACATACCCATGGTACTAGGTTGTATCATTGTATTTTCTGTAGGTTTTAGTATAGTAAACTTAATTATTGATATCTTATATGCATATATAGATCCAAGAATTAAAGCAAATTATGAGTAAGGCGGGTGTTTTTCATGGAAAGGACTAGTAAAGATCAAGTTCAAAAAATTAAAAGTAAATATAAGAAAAGAAGTCAAATTTCAGATGTATGGATGAGATTAAAGAGAAACAAACTTGCTATGCTTGGACTCATTATACTCACTATACTTA
>JARICQ010000142.1 GCA_029264075.1 Tissierellaceae bacterium
CCCCTAGCTACTAAAGACTTTTCCATTTCTAATTTTCAAGCTCAGGGTAAAGACCATTTCGAATAGATATTATTCCGTCTAAGGTTCGAATACCGCTGGCATATACCTCACTCAACATTATTGGATAGACCCTCTCATTTTCTACAGCTGAAATGCTAGAAAGAGCAGGATTTGTCATGATTGATTCCAGTGAAGCCTCTTCTACGATTGAATCACCATAGTAAACTGTGAAGATAACCTCTGGATCTAGATCTACTAGATCTTCAGCCCCTACTTGTCCATTTTCTCTTGCAACTAAATCTGCTCCTACCAGACTTGCTATATTTCCACCAATACTGTCCTCTCCATAGATCCTATATACATTTTCACTTCCAACTTCAAGTATAACTGTCTTTACAGGACTTTGGTCCTTTGAAAATTCCCTTGCCTCTTCGATTTCTCTCTTCATATTGTCTACTATTTCATTTGCCTTATCTTCTAGATCAAATATCTTGCCCATATTTAATATATCTTCATATTCATTTTCCAAACTATTTGGGCTGATGACACCACTATTCTGTGCCATATAAGTATTTATATCTCTTTCATGCCAAAATCCTACATCTCCTAAATTGTTTTCTCCAAATAATGAGTACCAGCTTAAGATAAAGTCAGGACCAAGCCCAAGGACCTCTTCCTTTGTAGGACGATTTTCATAATATTTGATGCCATCAAAAGCATCCTTGTATTCATCTTTAACATCATGGTCTAGGCCAGACGCTGCAATAATCCTATCTTCCAAGCCAAGAGCGAGTAGTGTTTCAACAGAGTTTTGATATACTGCAAGTACTTTTTCAGGTGACTTTTCAAAAGTTATCTCTACAGGCTCTTTTTGATAGTTGTAAGTTGTAATAGTCACAGGATAATGAGACTCTTCATCCCCTTCAACTTCTTCAGCTGACCCTTCTTCTAAGACTTGGCCTCCAGCCTCTGGAGTCTCTTCTTCTCCTGTATCACTTGAACAGGCCGTAAGACTAAATGCCATAAGTAAAACTAATAATAAGCTTAATATTCTTTTCAATGTTTTTCTCTCCTTCTAATTTAAGTGTTTTTAAAATAAAAAAATCAGCTCCAAATTACATAATGGGCTGAATAAGCATAAATAATCCTTACCCCCTTTATAATCCGTAAAGTTTGGCAAATAAAAAAATAGCTAGGTAGCCTGACTTCTACTCAATCTTTAAGCATCTTAGCTAAAGGTCTTAAAGATTAAATACTCACAGTGGCGGTACCGTGTGGGATTTACACCCAACTTCCCCTAAAATATAAAACTATTTTAATATTAAATTGTCAATACAATACTAATCTATTCTATTGGCCTTGTCAATTAAAATATTAAGCCGATTTAAGGGGTGTAAATCTTCTTCTAATCTGATATAATATAAGATACTAAGGAATTGTAGGTGATAGGATGTACCAAGCACTGTATAGACAATATAGGCCAAAGACTTTTGACGATGTGCTGGGTCAAAAGCATATAACTACAACATTAAAAAATCAGATTCTAAAAGACAATATAGGCCATGCCTATCTTTTTTCTGGTACCAGGGGTACTGGAAAGACTTCTACTGCCAAAATACTTTCAAGGGCTGTAAACTGTATAGACCTAAAAGATGGCAATCCCTGCAACAAGTGTGAAATATGTAAGGGAATCTTAGAGGATAGCATAATGGATGTAATTGAAATGGATGCAGCTAGCAATAGAAGAATAGATGATATTAGAGACCTAAGAGAAAAGGTAATATATCCACCTTCAAGGACAAAATACAAGGTCTATATTATAGATGAGGTCCATATGCTTACAACTGAGGCCTTCAATGCACTACTTAAGACCCTAGAAGAGCCACCAAAACATCTAATATTTATCTTAGCTACCACAGAACCCGAAAAACTTCCCCAGACCATACTTTCCAGGTGCCAAAGATTTGACTTTAGAAGGATTTCAACAAGGGATATGTCAGATATGATGGAAAAAATTGGATCGGATTTAAATTTAGACATAGACCAAAAGGTCCTAAATCTAATAGCAAGAAATTCAGATGGAGCTATGAGAGACGCTCTCAGCCTTCTCGACCAGTGTGTATCCTTTAGTGAAGGCAATATAAGATATGAAGATGCAACCACCATACTCGGAATCACAAACAATGACAAGATCCTAAGCATTATAGATAATATCATTGATAAAGATCTAAAGCTTAGCCTAGAAGGAATAGATGGTATAATACAGGACGGAAAAGATATACATCAATTTATAAAGGATCTTAGCCATCACTTTAGAAACTTGATGATAGCAAAGACAACAAAGGATCCAAATGAACTTTTAGAGATAGATGATGAAAGCCTAAGTAGATATATAGACCAGGCCGGAAAAGTCCAACTAGACTTTATATTGAAGTCCCTTGATATACTTACAGAAGCCGATGAAAAAGCCAAGTGGTCAACCCAGGCTAGGATAATACTTGAAATGGCAATCATCCAGATATCAAGACTTGAAGAAACTCTCTCCCTAGAAGATAGAATAAAAAGGCTTGAGATGGGTATAAAAGTTCAGCCCAAGGATATAGGGGAGAAAAGAGTAGAAAGAAAGTTAGAAACAGCAAAAGCCAAGCCAAGAGTAGAAGAAATAAAGAAAAAAGAAAAAAAGAAAGTAGCAAGTGAAACAATAGAAGAAAGCAAGGACGACCACCCAGTAGCAAGGCAAGCAGATGCTTTAGATATAGATATATCTCTGATAAAGGACAAGTGGAAGGACATCCTTCAACTAATAAAAAAAGAGAAGATGAACATATATGCTCTTTTAATTGAAGGAAGGCCAATAGACTATCAAAATGGACTAATCACCATAGCCTACAAGGAGCCCTACGGCTTTCACAGGCAGGCAGTCAACAGTCCTCAAAATAAGGAATTCGTGGAAAACACCCTATCAAACTATTTCAAGACAAAGATAGACATAAGTCTCATAATGGAAAGAGAAGGAAAAGAAGACCTAGAAGACGAAAAAAAAAAGAAAGATAAGGTAATTAAAGAAGTTATAGACTTCTTTGGAGAAGATCTAGTAGAAAGAAAATAATAAAGGAGACTGTCAATTGGCTAAA
>JARICQ010000155.1 GCA_029264075.1 Tissierellaceae bacterium
TCATAGGCACTTGTGATAGCCGCTGAAAGAGCTGCATCTGATCCTGGTCTAATATAGTTGAAGTTTTCATCTAAGCCGTAATGTTCATATTTTTTGAACATTATTTCATCTACTTCCCATCCAGGTATAGCTCCGTACATTCCACCCATATCTTTGTCATCAGGATCTTGAAATACATCGGAATAGTTTTTTAGATCCCATACATATTTAAGATCTGGTGCTGAAGCTTCTATTCCTCTTTCTGTGTCTCCTTCAATTACATACCTTGGAACATAAATCCCTTGATTGTTGTCATCAAAGTTGACTCCAAACTCTTGGAACTTTCCTGCCTCTAAATCTGTCTGATATGTAGCTATATTATCTGTCCACTCTTCCATATGGACATCTACTTCTCCATTGATTACACCTTCATGCAGGACAGTAGTTGATCCTGGTACCTCTGTCCATGTATATCCATAAACTTCTTCTGCTATCAATCCTGCCACTGCATTGTGAAACATTATACTGTCCCACTGGGCATTTGCAAATCTAATCTCACCCTTACTGGTCCCAGTATCTCCATTAGTGCATGCCACCATCATGCTGGCAGCTAAGGCTACTATGACGATCAAACTTAAAATCCTTTTCATCTTTACACATCCTTTTCTTTTTTTGTTTTCTATGATATTTCAATCTCATAAATTTGAATTACACCATCAATTTATTATATCATTTTTTATATAAACATGTCAAATTAGCCATTTGTAAAGGATATATATAATCACGATTATATATTGATATATCAATAAAATAAAAATAAATATCTTTTTATTAAGTTTTGATAAAAAGATATTTATTAAAGAAACATTTTTAATAGTTTTTTTCCATTTCACTTATATAATATAAGTTTTTCTCTATATTATCAAAATTGATAAACCTGCTCTCCCTTAAATTTTCTCTTCCCTTGTATATAATCAATACAGTTGGTAGGGTGAATACTGAATATTGTCCAGGAATATACTTGTTTGTAGCAGTATCTACCTTAACTAGATCAACTTTAAATTTTTCTGCTAATTCCATTAGCCTGGGAAGCACTCCCACAGAAACACTTCAGGCATCCTCACTGAAAAAAAGCAAGAATAGACTATTCTCTTTTTTAAAGATATCTAAATCTTCTTGTGTTTTTAGTCCTTCAACTAGCATCTATATTCCTCCATTTCCTTAAAATCTTTAATCTTTAGTTATAATTTATTCTAGCTATAGATTAAAGTTCAGCTTCATCTACGATTAAAATATTTTCCCCGTATTTTTCATCTAATTGTCTGATGATCTTCTCTCTTTCTTCATACTTATCTTTTCTTATCTCAATTATTCCAAGTTGATAGCCCTTTCTTAAATATTCAGTTATAGTTTTTTTAAACCACGAATGATATAAGGATGTTCGATATAGCAATCCAGCCGATCCTCTAAAGTCACCACATTGGTTGATATCTCTTATGTCTTCACTATCATTTATAGTAGATATAAAATGTTTCTTAAGTTCATTATCTTTTTCTATATCCCTATAAGCAACTAAGATAACACCATATTTTGATTGATTTTCACTTTTACCCAACCACACATCTACCCCTCCTTTTATTATTTTGTTAGAGTTAAAGAAAATCTTCTTACTTTTTAATCTTATGTATCTTGATAAGAAAAGATTTATCTTTGCCAATTATATATCATTATATCATTTTTTCCTACCTTTGTAACTATGTTAAGGCTTTATCTTCAGCCTTAATGAAAACATAGTTGCTAGAGTCAGATAAGTCTTTCACATACCTATAGTCTAACCTATTGAATTCTTTTATATCTTCTGGTCTATGGATGTTTTCTTCTGCCATGAATCTTACCATTTCTCCTCTTGCCATCTTGGCTAGAGTTCCCTTTTGAATTACTTTTCCATCAAGCAGTTCCCCGAATGTACAAGATATAAAGCTTATATTGTCTTCTAAATATTTAGAAATAGTTTTGCTATACTCTTTTGATGCTAGATTGATAATACAATCACTTTCTGAAAATATCTTTTTGGCAATTTTGTCATCCCAAAATTCATATAGGGTCTTATATTTCCAGTCTACTAGCTTGGATTGCATCTCTAGTCTATAGGGTAGAATCCCATCCAGGGGCTTAAGTATTCCGTAAAAGCCTGATAGGATTCGTAGATGCTTTTCAATATAATCTAGTTCTTTATATGTAAAAACTTCTGTACCCATATATTGGTATTGTAGCCCTTGAAAAGACAATATTGCAGGGCTTAAGTTTTCTTCTAGATCCATGTTTTTAATTCTATCAAAGTTTTCTCTTGCAATTTTGTCGCTAGATTTCCATATTTTCTTCATATCTTCATAGCTTAAACTCTTCATATAATCTAATATTAACTTAGTTTCTTCTATGAGAGTTGGTATATCTCTATGGAGAAAACTATCATTGTCTGTTTTCATTTTTTTTGCAGGTGAAATGATTACTTTAATATTGCTCACCTTTCCTTTCTGGTATAGCTATATTTAATACAATTGCCACAAGGCATGCTATCACTATTCCAGATTCACCAAATATAAGTTTAAGTAGATCTGGAAATGCATCCATAGCAGATGGCACTTGGCTTAATCCAAGGCCAAATACAAGGGAAAGTCCAACAATTATCTTTGATCTTTGATTTAAAGGTTCTGATGTCAGTATTTCTATACCTGTAAGTGAAATTTGAGAAAATATAATTATTGAAGCTCCACCAATGACTGCCTGGGGAAGTGTCGATATAATGGCTCCAAATTTTGGAACAAGCCCTGCTAGTATTAAAAATATAGATCCAATCGCTACGACATATCTGCTCATTATCTTTGTAAAGGCTATCATTCCAACATTTTGACTAAAGGATGTATTTGGAAGAGCATTAAATATAGATCCCAAAGAAGAAGTCAGTCCATTGGCTATTATAGCACCAGAAAGCTCATTGTTTGTTGGCTCTCTACCAGCTCCTCCCATAGTAATTGCTGTAACATCTCCCACAGTTTCTACAGCTGTAACTATAAACATAATAGATAGGGGTAGGATAGCTCCCCACTCAAATGTCATGGGAAAATAAAATGGCCTTGGAATTGAGAACCATGATGCCTGATTGATAATAGAAAAGTCCACCATATTTAAAGGAAGTGCCACCAAATATCCTACGATAATACCTATCAAAATTGAAGCAGTCTTTGCCATTCCCCTTGCAGATCTATTTAAAAATATAACAATTGCCATTACCATCAAAGAAACTGCCCAATTTTTAAGAGAACCAAAATTTTCAGCTCCACTTCCCCCAGCCATTGCAATAATTCCTGTTGGCAAAAGGGATAGTCCTATTGTGAGGACTACTGTTCCTGTTACAATTTTTGGAAAAAATTTCCTAAGAGGTTTTAGAAAAAAACCTAGTAGCCCACAAAATAAACCTCCTACAAGGCTAGCTCCAAGCAGCCCAGATATCCCATAGGAGCTAGCTATTGCTATATTTGTAGGTAAAAATCCAAAACTAGTTCCCATTACCACTGGAAGTTTTGAGCCTACCCTCCCTAGTGGATAGCATTGAATAATGGTTGCAACTCCTGCCATGATCATTGCACTTTGTACTAGCACAGTTAAATCTTTTCCAGTTATTCCAACAATATCTGCAATAATTATTGGAACTGCGATATTACTTAAAAACATGGCAAAGATATGTTGTAGACCTAGTGGTATTGCCTCTCTTAATCGTGGTATCCCATCTAGATCATACTTGCTTCTATTTATTTTTTTGCCCCTATAATTAAAATATTTCTCCATAAATTACCTCCTAATATTCCTTAAATATATTTTAATTAATCTCCTAGCACTAGCTTAGCTGCATAGTCTGCTCCCCTAGTCCTTGATATTTCCCTATAATATTCGATATTCTCCTTTGAATTCTTATCTAAATAGTTAAATGCCTCTAAAAGATCTTTTTTGCCAAAATTGTTTGGGTCTATTACCCTTCCCAGATTGTTTTTTTCTATATCGTATGCTATGTTGAACTGATCACTTGAAAATGGTAGGACTATCATATCCTTGCCATAATACATAGTCTCTGTAAAGGTGTTGCATCCTCCATGAAATATAACAGTATCCATATAGGGCATGAGTGCTATTTGTGGTATGAACTCCTCTATTATGGTAGTAGGTGAACTATATTCACTTAAATATTTTGCATTGCTTCCTGCAGATACTATTATGGTGGCCTTAGGATATATATCCCTAGTATATACTATCAATTTTTCAAGTACATCTTTTCTATTGGAAAGAAAGGTTCCTAGAGTTACCATTATTTTCTTTTCACTAGTTTCTAGCTTTTTCAACCAACTTTTATCTAGAGATGCTTTTTTAAAACAATTTCCAATAAATATATTTTTAGGATAATCCTTATCATCTTCAATATGATTAAAATCGAAATAATTATATATAAGGGCTATATCAGATACCAAGTTAAAGGCATTGTCTACTTTTTCAATAGATTTATTTTTAGATATGACCTTGTTGAAAACATCTGTGAACTCTTTTTGTGTTGCAAGTGAAACTTTTTTCAGTCTACTTAAGTCTTCAGCCCCTACATCTATAGATGAAGGCCATCTTTTGGGAACCCCATAATTTACTTGATCTCCTGGTATAGTGTATGGATGAGGTGGGCAGAAGGTGATGAAATCTAGCTCTAAAAAGTATAGACTCAATGTAACAGAATATGATAGTATATCGACCACATATAGGTCTACGTCTAGAAGACTGTCTATAGTCCTTATCCCTTCTATAAGTTCAGCTGGATTGTAGAGCATATCAGCCTTTCTATGGTGGGACTGCGTGATTAGGGTTTCTATAGCCCCCCTTCTTGTTGCTTCAAAAAATTCATCTAATCTTGTTTTTTCTGTGTCTGGCTGTATGGTTTCCTCTGCCTTACGAACATTTCTATTTGTACTGATGTCTATTTCATAAAAATTCAAATCTTCCTCTAGGACTAATTCTTTAAATTCTATACTAGTTCCAAAGGTCACCCTTACGCCCATATCCTTAAAACTCCTAGCCAGTACAAGCAAGGGATTAAAGTGAGAATAAAAAGGTGGGCTTATAATGAATATATGTTTATATTTCATCTATATCTTCTCCTTTTAAAGATAAATAAAATGATAGAAAATCTCCTGCTATTTTATTCATAGAGTAGTTCTTCTCTACGGTTTTCTTGCCTGCCTCTTGAATTCTAGTGAATTTATCTCTATCAAATTTTGAATCATAAATATATTTTTCTGAATCTCTTGCGATCGTCTTGAAATTGGTCGTATCAATTAAAAAGCCGTTCTTTCCATTCTCAATATAAGTCCTAACTCCTCCTTTTTGTGGGCCTAATACCAAAAAACCTTGAGACATGGCTTCTAATATGGCTATCCCAAACTCTTCTTTAATACTGGAACAAATATATAAATGAGGATAATCAAATTCTCTTTTCGCTATAGTTCTTTCAAGTAATTTGATACTTTCATTGGCTAGTGCGGATTTGTGAAAAAACCTATCTTTAAGGTCTGGATTAGCTTTTATATGGCTTTCAAAGAAGTTGATAAGCTTTTTTTCTTCTCTATTTGGATTTTCTACATCTCCACCTATGATCAAAAGATTGTGGGTTTTTGAAAGCTTAGAACTTGTCCATGCCTTTAAAAGTTCTATCTGTCCTTTTTGAATTGCTAGCCTACCTACATTTAGTATGATAGGTTTTTCAAAGAAATTTGAATCTAATCCGTTTTCTATGGCAAATTCACTTAAATTTATATCATCTTCATATATAATATTAGTTTGTATACCTTCTCCTATCATTTTTACTTTCTTTTTTATAGTTTTTTCTTTGAATTGGGGAAAGTATATTTCAAGCTCTTCTCTTACTTCTTTATTCCCTATTCCAATTATTCCGTCGCTTTTATATATCAGTTCATCGCCTATCTTTATCTTATTTAATCTTTCCATAAGATCAGAAAAGCTAAAGTCTTTTAAGTCTCCTTTTTCATCAAACATGTTCCTATGCGGATCTGGTGCTAAAGTAAATACAAACTTTTTCCCTTTTTCCTTGCTTAAATCAGCAATAGCCTTGGATGCATTGTCTAAATACCTTATATGAAAGACATCTGGGTCTATGCCTGTATTTTTTAAGAATTTGCCAATATACCTTTTGATAAATAATTCTCTTTTTATAAATGGATCTGATTTAGTCTTATCTATATAGATTGGCAATCTAACAAATATATGCTTGTTCCTATAATAGCTTAGGAATGGCCTATCTAATACTTCTCTAGTTGATATGGTCAGTACAGAAGAAACCTTATCAGCTTTTGATATTTCATCTCCCAAGGTCTTTAGTAGGACTGCCAAGCCTCCATTGTTTCCTTTACCACTGTCTTCAAAATCCCCATAGAACATGGATTGAAGTATTACAAAATTCTTTTTTTTAAATTTAAAGTCGCCTTTTAAAAAGTCCATATAATTGTCATAAAACAATTTATTTTTATCAGTTCTTATTTTTTCCCTTAAAAAAGATTCGTCTATTTTTTCTTTTGGATAAAAATTAAAGAGAAAACTTAAAATTTGCATTTTAATATTATCTGGATAGTTATTTTTTAATAGCTCGTAGAGAGTATCTTTAAAGCCACCTAAACTAAAGCTATCCAAATAATCTATTGCAATAGATATTATATCTAGATCTAGCTTGTAATTTTCAAAAATAAAAGAAATATCTCCCTCATCTAAGATGTTTAACTTAGATTCTATGCATATATCTAAGAGATGATAGAGCTTTTGATTGTTGAATTTTCTATCAGCTATTGTTTCTTTTATAATCTTTCTAAAAATTTCTTCGCTAGAGCTATTGAAGAAATTTAAAAGGCAGTCTATAAGATATCTGTCTAGGTATTTATTCTCTCCTAAAAATAAAAAAAGCTCATCTATTTCACTTGCCTTTAAAGTTTTTTTAACTTCCATTCTTTTTATCTTTTGTATTTTCTTAATTAGTATAGTTTCCTTTAAATTTATAGTTTCACTATTATCCAAATATCTATCTAATAATAAAAGAGGAAAAATATATGGATTTTTATAATCTCCAATAGAACTTCTTAGCTTAATAAACTCATTCATCTCAACACTCCTTGCTTTTAAACTATAATCGCTAGTACAATTTATACCCCATTAGCTAAGATATCAAGCTATATCTAGGGATTTATTTTTCCTTTAATAAAATATTTGCTCCTAAAGATTATCTTTGCTATAATAACAATATTATATTAAAATCTGTTTGGAAGGAGTTATTTTATGTATGCTTTGTTTTTAGTCTTAAATCATAAGGAAAAGCTTGATGTTATTTTGGAAACTCTCTATGAACTTGGTACTGGTGCTACTACCCTAGATAGTGTGGGGATGGGGAAATTGTTACTTGATCGCAATGTTAACGAAACTATCTTTGCCAGCCTTAAAAATGTACTTAATGAAGGCAAGCCCTACAACAAGACCCTCATAAGCGTTATCAATGATGAAGGGACTCTAGATCTTGCTATGAAGATGATAGAGGACATATTGGATCTAAAAAATACTGTGGGATCTGGTTTTATGTTTGTACTTCCAGTAATTAAGTGTAGCGGTTCAGTTCAATGTGGTGAAAGAGAATCTTAAATTCAAATATTGTTTTTTAAAACATCTATAGTCGGATATCTATCTTTTATCTATAGATGTTTTTAATTTTCTAGAAACAGCTAAAAATATTATGGGATTCTTGTGGTTTTTTGATTTTCTTCTTTATACCATCATCCCTTAATGATACAATGAAATATAAGGCATTAAAATAACTAGTAGGATAAGAAGGAGAATTGTATGCTAGATAAATTTACAGGAAATATAGTCTATGCTACAGCTAGGCTTTTAGAAATAGTTTTGAATTTCATTATAACTATAGCAGAATTCATGGTAGGGCTTGTTAGAAGTGTTGCAAGGGCCTTTGGAGCGCTTATAGGTATGGGGGGATGTCTTTTGATTTTTTTCCTCATTAGCCCTCTTGGATGGTTTGTATTGTTTAACCCAGTTACTATAACACTTATATTGATTCTAGTTGTATTCCCGATACTGGGAACCAAATTTATTTCGTATTTAAAATATATAAAATATACAGTAACTGAATACTTATATGATAGGGCGGATTTTTTAATTTCTGGAAAAAAAGAAGAATTCAAATCCTTTAATGAATATGGAAATAAATATAGACGAATGGAAGAAGAAAAAGAAAGAATCGAAAGAGAGAAACGCAGGAGACAGCAAGAAAAGGAATGGGAAGAGAGATTCAAGCAGTGGAATCAATACCAAAACTTTGGAGGGGGTAGCTATTCAAGCAGCTGGAGTGGAGATCCAAACTATGGTAGAACTAGCTATGTAGATCCAACTATTGCATTTAAGGAAAAGTATAAAAATAGTCTTGATTTACTTGACTTGCCTCAAAATGCAGACAAATATCAGATCAAACTGGCCTATAGAAAAAAGGCAAAGAAGTTTCATCCAGATATAAATAAAGCTCCTGATGCTACAGAGAAGTTCCAGAAAATAAATGATGCATATGACTTTTTAAGTGATGAAAATATAGAAAGATATCAGTCTATGAACTAATTTAGAAGGGAGATGTGTTGATTGAATTTTTTAAGGAAATTTATGGCAGGAAGATATGGTGTTGACAGCTTAAATAGATTTTTGCTTGGAGTCTTTATCCTCTTTTCTCTTCTCTTCATGTTTACAAGATATGGTTTATTGAATATAATATCTCTTGTTTTGTTGGTAGTTCTTTATTATAGGATTTTCTCTAGGAATATTGACAAGAGGTATGAAGAGAATCAGAAGTTTTTAGAAGCTACTAGCCCTTATAGAAGAAAAGTAAACGCCTCTATGAGAAAGCTAAAAGATAGAAAGCACTATAGGTATTTTAAATGCCCAAACTGTGAAAAAGAGCTTAGAGTTCCAAAGGGCAAGGGCATGATAAAAATCACTTGCCCAAATTGCAAAACGAGAATAACTAGAAAATCTTAATAAGTTACCAATCTCCTCCCTATTATTTTTATAACTATATGATATAATATATATAGTTAATGAAAAGATATGGAGGAGATTTTTTTGAAAGCACTTGTTACTTTTGACTATAGCAAAGAGGAATTAGATTATTTTAGAAGTTTAGGCTATGATGTGATTTATAAGAAAAATAAAGACCTTGAGTTTTCAGAGGAAATAGCTGATATTGACATGCTACTTTGCTTTGATTCTTTTGACAAAATTGATATCTCTAAATTTAAAAACTTAAAATGGATTCAACTTTTAAGTGCAGGAATTAATCAGGTTCCTTTAGATGTAGTTTCTGAAAAAGGTATCATTTTGACAAATAATAGGGGCTGCTATAGTATGCCTATAGCGGAGTGGAGTGTGCTAAAGGTGCTTGAAATGCTTAAAAATAGTAAGAGTTTTTATAAAAAACAAGAAAACAAAAACTGGGAAGTTGATAAAGGACTCCTTGATTTATATAAGAAGAGAATTGGTTTTGTTGGGACTGGCTCTATAGCAAGTGAAACAGCAAAGAGATTTGCTGCTTTTGGTGTTGAGATCTTTGGGCTGAACACAGATGGAAGGGATCTAGAGTACTTTGATAGATGTTGGCCTACAGAGGATATAAATGATTTTGTATCTAGTTGCGATATCATTATTGTGACTACTCCATATACAGAAGAAACCCACCATCTAATTGATAAGGATATATTTGATCATATGAGAAATGGTGTTTATATTATCAATATAGCTAGAGGCTCTATAATAGATGAAAAGGCTTTGATAGAAAATCTTAGGTCAGGAAAAATAAAAAAGGCCGCCCTGGATGTCTTTGAAGAAGAACCACTACCAGAAACTAGCCCTCTATGGGATATGGAGAATATATATATTTCACCTCACAATTCATGGGGATCAGAGCGTAATCATGAAAGAAGATTCTATATTGCCAAGGAAAATATGAAGAGATACATGGATGGCGAGGAACTATTAAATGTTATTGATATAAATAGAGGATATTAATAAATTATTTGTTTAGACATACCATATGGGGGTATATGTTGGTTAGTGCCAATTTATACAGCTTAAAAGTTTTATAATAAAACTTTAAATATATTAAAATTTATAGGAGGTGAACTTTTGGCTAAAGAATTTAAGGCAGGATGTGGTAGAACTAGTACTACTACAAATTCA
>JARICQ010000014.1 GCA_029264075.1 Tissierellaceae bacterium
CTTGGTGGAAAGCCAAATGGTATGCCAAGAGAAGATGGATTTGATATAACTGTTGCTTCAGAAATAATGGCTATATTCTGTCTATCAAAAGATCTTGAAGATTTTAAAGCTAGAGTAGGAGAAATCATAGTAGCTTACAACTTCTCAGGAGAGCCAGTATTTGCCAAAGATTTAAAAGCTCAAGGAGCAGCGGCATTACTCATGAGAGACGCAGTAGATCCAAACCTAGTTCAGACATTAGAAAACACACCTGCACTTATCCATGGTGGACCATTCGCAAATATTGCACATGGTTGTAACTCAATGCTTGCAACTCAACTTGGGCTTAAATTAGCAGACTATACAATCACAGAAGCAGGATTTGGAGCAGACCTTGGAGCAGAGAAATTCTTTAATATCAAGTGTAGGTTTGGCGATCTAAAACCAGATGCAGCTGTTATAGTGGCTACTGTTAAGGCATTAAAATATAACGGTGGAGTAAATAAAAAAGAATTAGACGGAGCAAATCTAGAAGCTGTTAAAAAAGGATTTGCAAACCTAGAGAAGCATATTGAAAATGTTAAGAAATTTGGAGTTCCAGCTGTAGTTGCTATCAATAAATTCCCAACTGATACACAAGAAGAGCTTGACTACATCCTTGAGAAGTGTAAAGAGCTCGGAGCAGAAGCTGTACTTTCAGAAGTATGGGCTAAGGGTGGAAAAGGTGGAGAAGATTTAGCAAGAGCTGTAGTAGATGCTTGTGAAAACAAAGAATCTAACTTCAAACCACTATATGATGTTAATTCATCAATAGTAGATAAAATTGAAACTATTGCAAAAGAAGTATATGGAGCAGATGGTGTAGACTTCACTAAGGCTTGCCAAAAGCAAATAGCTGATATTGAAAAAATGGGATTTGACAAGATGCCAATATGTATGGCAAAAACTCAGTATTCCCTATCTGATGATCCAACTTTACTTGGAAGACCAACTGGATTTAAGATAACTGTAAGAGATATAAAAGTATCTAGAGGAGCTGGATTCTTGGTTGCACTTACTGGTGATGTAATGACAATGCCAGGACTTCCAAAAGTACCAGCAGCAAACAATATAGATATATTACCAGATGGAGAAATAGTAGGATTGTTCTAAATAATAAAGGCTGGTAAAACCAGCCTTTAATTTAATATTGATACTTCAATAGGCTAATAGAAAGAAGTTATAAAGATATACATTGGAGGGAAAAAATGGATTTTGATTCTAAAATTAAATCAGACCAAGTAGACAGGTTTTTTGAAGCAGTATTGCTTTTAGAAAACAGGGAAGAATGCTACAAATTTTTTGAAGATATTTGCACAATCAAAGAAATTAAATCGATAGCACAAAGACTAGAAGTAGGTAAACTACTAAAGGCTAAAAAGACTTATAATGAAATAGAAGAAGAAACTGGAGCTAGCACAGCTACTATTAGCAGGATTAACAGATCTTTAAACTATGGAGTTGGGGGTTATGATATTATCCTGAAAAGATTGGGCTTGATTGATTAGGAGACTTAGGTCTCCTTTTTTTTGATATAATCTACCACTAAATATATTTTAGTGATATAATAGATTTATCGGAGGTAGAAAAATTGAAAAACAGATTTTACAAAAGAAGAGAATATTACTTAGATTTAAGCAAGACCTTTAAGAAAAAATACAACTTGATAAGCAATATAAGGCTTTTACTAGTGGCACTCATAATATACATTGGCTTTAAGTCCTACCAATCTAGAGAATATTTATTTTATATAATAGAAATATTGCTCCTGGTCGCCTTTGTTGTCATGGTCAACTATCATTTGAAAATCAAAGACAAGAGGGTAAGGGCAGAGATCCTCTTAGATATAAATGAAAGATATATGCAAAGAGCAAGTGGAAATTGGATGGAATTCGAAGATAAGGGCGAAGAGTATATAGACCTGGACCACAACTATTCAAATGATTTAGATATAGTAGGAGACAATTCCATATTCCAATATTTAAATATAGCCAATACCCATGCTGGAAGAAATATATTTAGTAAAGACCTGTTGGCTCCTAAAAAAGATAAGAAGAAGATTGAAAATAGGCAAGAGGCGATAAGAGAACTGGGCGAAGATATAGATCTAGTTCAAGAAATAGAGTATCTGACCTTAAAAGAAAAGAAAAATCTAAAGGCCCCAGATAGACTAATAGAATATGCAGAGTCAAGCAAGAATGTAGTAGAAAATAAATATATTAAAAATATGATTAGATTCCTTCCAATATTTACAATAGCTGCAAATGTACTTGGACTAGTCCTTGGACAGGCTTTGATAATGTATTTGGGAATCTTCTTGGCAGTTGTACAAGTCTTGGTATGGCTTGTGAGCATGTTTAAAAACAGCTCCCTACTGGCGACTGTAGGTTATTTAAAATACAATTTAGAGACATACCTAGAGATTTTGAAATTGATAGAGAAAAAAGATTTTGAGAGTCTAGAGCTTAGAGAAATCAAAAAAACCATGTTTTCTGAAAAAAGCTCATCTATAGAAGCAATCAAGGGGCTGGACAAAATAACTCAGATCATAAATATAAGATCAGGCGGAATCTTGAACCTAGTCTTGAATGCAGTTTTCCTATGGGATTATCAGTGTATATTTTTACTTGAAGCTTGGAAAACAAAATATGGCGAAAAAGTAAAGGATTGGATAGAGGGAATAGGCCAGCTTGAAAGTTTGATGAGTTTCTCAGTTCTTGCAAATGTAGGCAAAAATATAAGCTACCCTCAAATAAGGGAGAATGAACCAATGGTTCAAGGGACTCAAATTGGACATCCTCTAATAAACAGAGAAGAAAGAATAAATAATGATTTAAAATTAGATGATGAGATATTTATCATCACGGGATCAAATATGTCTGGTAAAACTACATTTTTAAGAACAATAGGTATCAACTTGGTCCTTGCATATAATGGGGCTCCAGTATGCGCTAGTGAGATGGAGTGCAGCATCTTGGATATAATGACTTCAATGAGAGTCCAAGACGATCTAGCAGCAGGTATATCTACCTTCTATGCAGAAATCCTTAGGATTAAAAAGATCATAGATAAGAGTAAGGAAGATAGGCCTATGATATTCTTAGTTGATGAGATATTTACAGGTACCAACTCACCAGATAGGATAGCAGGTGCCAAAAATGTACTTGCAAATCTAAATAAGGACAATGTAATAGGAGCTATCACCACCCATGACCTAGAGCTTTGTGAACTTGACAGTGATAAAAGAATAGAGAACTATCACTTTAGAGATATATATAAAGATGACAATATACTATTTGACTACAAAATAAGAAAGGGTAAATCAACTTCAACAAATGCCAAAAACTTAATGAGACTGGCAGG
>JARICQ010000025.1 GCA_029264075.1 Tissierellaceae bacterium
ATTTGGAATAACAACAATATAGTTACAAGTGAAATTGCTATAAATAATACTAATATACCAAGCGAATTTGATGGATACAAAATAGTCCATATATCGGACTTGCATAATAAAAAATTTGCCAGAGACCAGGAGTATTTGCTGGAAAAGATAAGAAGGAATTCGCCAGATATAATTGTCATTACAGGAGACTTAATTGATAGAAGAAAATATGACCTTGATGCTGCAATGGTCTTTATAGATGGGGCTGTTGAAATTTCCCCAGTATATTACGTTTCAGGCAATCATGAAGCTTGGTCAGGAGAGTATGAGGATATCAAGTACAGCTTACTCAAGTCTGGTGTTGAGATAATGGATGATAGGAAAATAGAGCTTGTAAGGGGAGATTCAGCTATAGAAATCCTAGGCCTATCAGATCCAGCCTTTTTAACAGAGAGTTTTATGGATGTGACAAATATGTCTAGGCTCCAGGCTAGCTTAAAAGATCTAAGGGATGATGGTGTATTTCAAATACTCTTATCTCACAGACCAGAGCTATTTCATATATATCTAGAAGAAGAGATTGACCTTATATTCTCTGGGCATGCCCATGGTGGACAATTTAGACTTCCCTTCCTAGGAGGCCTAGTAGCCCCAGATCAAGGTCTGTTTCCTGACTATACAAGTGGAGCATATAGTGAAGAAGACTCTACTATGATAGTGAGCAGAGGTCTTGGAAACAGTATAATACCCCTTAGGATATTTAATAGACCTGAAATCCTAGTAGTTACTTTGAAGAGTCAAAATAATTGATTGAAGTAGTCATTTTGGAAAAAAGAAAATCAACCAATGAATTTATATCGAAAAAAAGAGAAGATCTGAGCTCGCCCAGATCTTCTCTTTTTTTCTTGGAAGATAAAACAACAGTTAAGAAGATAAAATATTATATTTTTCATCTAAAATTATCCCAACTAGGCTACTATTTCTAGATTAGCCCTATAGATATCGATAAGCTCTCTTTCACTTACATCAACACTTTTCTTATCTAAGACTACTGATCCTCTATCCAACATCACAATCCTATCTGAATATGCTATGGCGTCCTTCATATTATGTGAAATCATAATAGTTGTGATTGAGTATTTTTTAATCAGCTCTCTTGTCTTTTCCATTATTACCGCAGAGGTCTTTGGATCAAGTGCTGCAGTATGCTCATCTAATAGAAGCAGGTCTGGGTGTTTCATAGCTGCCATTATTAGAGACAAGGATTGTCTTTGGCCACCAGATAAAAATTTGACCTTGGTATTTAATTTGTCCTCAAGACCTAGATCTAGGTCACTTAAAAGCTCCTTATACTTGCTTATACGATCTTTCTTAACTAATCTCTTTAAGGTGAATCTCTCTCCTTTTTTATCAGCCAAGCTCATATTTTCTAGTATAGTAAGAGAAGGAGATACGCCCATTGAAGGATCTTGGTAAACTCTTCCTATATGAATAGCTCTTTTTTCTTCTCTTAGTCTCGAAATATTCTTGTCTTTTAAAATTATATCTCCACTATCAACTTCTATACTGCCACCTATGAGATTTAAAAGTGTACTTTTTCCACATCCGTTGGACCCAATGATTGCAGTACATTTATTTTCCTGGATTTTTAAATTAAAGCTATTGAAGATATTTATTTCATTGTCAGTGTGTTTGTTAAAACTCTTTGACAGATTTTGAATTTTTAGCATCTATTTTCTCTCCCCTCTTTTTTAAAGTTAATACATTTCCAAAAAAATTGTTATAAGATAAAAATATTATTACAATGATAGCACTTATAGCCTTAAGGTCACTTGGTTCAAGTCCTAGGTCAATTGCAATACCACCGATTATCTTGTAAATCAAGGCACCAATTATTGCCCGACTTGTAAGCTTGAGTCTATCTGAATTCTTCATTATAGCATCACCTACAATGATAGAGGCAAGGGCTACTACAATAATTGAACTTCCCATGGTAATGTCAGCAAAACCTTGTACCTGGGCCATGAGAGCTCCACTTAGGGCTACAAGACCATTGGCAAGCATTAGACCCATTGTCTTGTACTTGTTGCTGTTTTGTCCAAGAGACTTTACTAGTGATTCGTTATCTCCAGTAGCTATTAAAAGATATCCTGTTTCAGTTTTCAAAAACAAATCTAGGAGTATCTTTATAGAGATTACAATGATCAAGAGAATAACCATTGTAGAAGCTAAATCAAATATTGAATCTTGGCTAAATAATGGTATATTAGCCTTTCCATTTATTTTTAAGTTTACAGAATAAAGTATTGTCATAGTAAGTATCCCTGATAGTAGGGGCTTTATTCTAAGCTTGGTAAATAGGGTCGCTGTAAGGAGTCCTGCCAAAGATCCAAATACAAATGCAAGTAATGTACTCCCTATAGGACCTATGCCAGTAGATATAAACCTTGCAAATATGAAAGCTCCTAGAGGAAAAGTTCCCTCAACTGATAGGTCCGCTATATCTAATATCTTGTAAGTTAAAAAGACTCCCATAGCAAGCACTCCAAATATAAGGCCCTGCTCTATTGATGTAATAATAAGTGAATTCATTTAAAACCCTGCTTTCTAATATAATTTATTCTGTGATTTCTTCTGCGCCATCAAATGCTTGGTGTTCCATATCTAAACCTAGTTTATCTAAGGTATTTCTATTAAATGCCTTGCTTGTATTTACAGATCTTGCAGAAGGAATTTCCGATGGAGTTTTTCCGTCTACTAATATCTGCTTTGCCATTTCTGCTGTTTGTTTTCCTAGCTCATAGTAGCTGATTCCATCTGCTAGTAGTATTCCACCTTTTGCATGTGCATCTTCTGCACCTATTGTTATCATATTATTTTCTATGGCCTTTTCAGATACGATGTTGATTGCAGATGCAACCATATTGTCAGTAATTGTATAGATCCCGTCTACTTTTTTAATGATTGAATCTACTGCCTGTGGTATATCGCTTACAGTTGAAATGCCTACATCCACTATTTCTATACCTATTTCAGCTCCAATTTCCTTGGCTCTTTCAACTTGTAGATGTGAGTTTTCTTCACTTGTATTAAATATAATTCCAACTGTTTCTATATTTTCATCTAAATCCTTGAAAAACTGCAACTGTTTTTCCATAGGACTTTCATCCGAAGTTCCCGTTATATTTCCTCCTGGACTATCCATTGATTCTACAAGTTCAGCTGCTACTGGATCAGTTACTGCGCTAAACAATATTGGTATATCCTCTGATGACTGCTTTGCCGATTGGGCTGCTGGTGTAGCTATTGCATATATCAAATCTACTTCATCTTTTACAAATTTCTGTGCAATACTCAGTGCATTTGGAATTTCTCCTTGTGCGTTTTTATAGTCTATTTCCACCTTTATTCCAAGTTCTTCTAGACCATCTTCAAAGCCTAATCTTGCATCATCTAGTGCTGGATGTTCTGCCAATTGACTTATTCCAATCTTAAATACATCTTCCTCATTAATAGCTTCTTCAGACACCTGACAAGCTGATAAAATTAAAACAAAAACTAAAACTGATACTACTAAACTCAACTTCTTTTTCATTTTCCTTCCTCCTTTTAATTTTGTCAGATTGAATGTCCAGACAATAAAAAAACTTTCGCATCTATAAAATAGAAGAATCTATTTTATAGGGACGAAAGTATATATCCGTGGTACCACCCTAAATTATGACAAAAGTCATCACTCAATCAGACCTGACAGTCTTATCCCTTATAACGTTGGGCCTTCGTATTTGCCTACTAGACGAATCATTTAGCAAATAAGCTCGGGAGTGTATATATCAAATCCAATTAATGTTGGTTTCCACCCTTCCCAACTCTCTGAGATTAATTTAGATGAGTTTCTCTCCTTCAATGCTTTTATGTGTTAAACTTATGATACTGCTTTAAAGCAAGA
>JARICQ010000149.1 GCA_029264075.1 Tissierellaceae bacterium
GCATCTTGTAGGTATAGGATTGACCAAAGTCTCCCTCTGTTAAAATCCTCTGCATCCAGTTTTTGTACTGGACAGGTAGGGGTTCATTTAATCCAGCTTGTTCCCTTAATCCTTCTATAACTTCAGGGTCCATATCAGGAGATATCAGACCAGTAAAGGGATCACCTGGCATAAACTGACCCAATGCAAAAACAATTACACTTAGTATAATAAGTTGAGGTATCATAATTAGTATTCTTCGTAATACTGTTTTCCACATTTTATAACTCCTCCTTATTCTTTGTTGCGACATAGTGAGTATCTGAAATTTGAACTAAGTCAAACACTTTTCCATTTTCATCGTAAAATAGACTCTCTCTCTCATCAAATTCCTTTTCTACTTTCAGCCTATTTTCTCTGACTTCCTCTCTATTTTCAGCATTGATTTCTGGAATAGCTGCAACCAATCTCTTTGTATAGATATGCTTAGGATTTTTATATATATCTTCTCTTGTTCCAGCTTCTACAAACCTTCCCCTGTGCATGATATATATATAATCACACATATATTTAACTACTCCCAGGTCATGCGATATAAAGAGATAGCTTAGGCCAAAATCCTTTTGTATTGATTTCATGAAATTTAGGACTTGGGCTTGGACAGATAAGTCTAGGGCTGAAACTGGCTCATCGGCTATGATTAGCCTTGGGTTCACAGATACTGCTCTTGCTACCCCAATTCTTTGCCTTTGCCCACCAGAGAATTCATGAGGATACCTATATAAAGCGTCTTCTGGTAGTCCTACAATTTTTAATAGTTTAAGTATTTTTTCTACTTCTTCTTCTTTAGATAAATTGTCAAAATTTCGAATTGGTTCGCCAATTATATCTCTTACTCTTTTTCTCGGATCTAGGCTAGATAAAACATCTTGAAATATCATTTGAACATCTTTATTGTATCCGACTTTTTTCTTGAGTCTTTTTGTATTTACTAATTTGTCATCATATAATATCTCGCCATCTGTTAGCTTTTCCAAGCCAACAACAGCCTTTCCAATCGTTGATTTTCCAGATCCGGATTCTCCAATCAGACCATATGTTAGTCCCTCTTCAATCTCGAAGCTAACCCCATCTACTGCATATGTGTAATCCTGTATTGTATTAAAAAATCCACCACGGATGGGAAAATGAACTTTTAAATTGTTGATCTCCAAAAAACTCATTTACTCTCCTCCTTCATTCTTAAAATGAAAATCTTGCCAGCATGTACATCTTACAAAATGCCCATCAGAGACTTCTCTAAGTTTTGGATTTTCTTCATGTGCCTCATCAGCTATCCAAGGTATCCTATCTGCAAACCTACAGCCTTGTCTTGGTAAGTTTTTCAAGGATGGTACTATCCCCTGTATTACATGAAGTTCCTCATCAGTAGAATCTTCGTGTGGTATAGAATTTAATAAGGATCTAGTATAAGGATGAAGAGGGTTCCTAAATAGCTCCTTAGCACTTGCAATCTCAACAATCTCTCCTGCATACATCACTGCGACAGTATCAGCCATTTGAGCAACTACACCTAAATCGTGGGTAATCAAAATAATACCTGCATGAATTTCATCTTGAAGGTCTGTTAAAAGGTCCAATATTTGCGCTTGAATCGTAACATCTAAAGCAGTTGTAGGCTCATCAGCTATCACTATTTCCGGCTTACATGAGAGAGCAATTGCAATAAGCACCCTCTGCCTCATACCCCCAGATAATTCATGCGGGAATTGTCTAGCTGTTTTTTTAGGGTCTACTATTTCCACTTGTTCTAATAATTCCAGAACTTTTTTCTCTCTATCTTCTTTATTTAAATCCGTATGATAGACTAGAGCTTCTTCAATTTGAGCTCCTATTCTTTGAAGGGGATTTAATGATGCAAGAGGATCTTGAAAAATAAAGCCAATGTCATTTCCTCTAATATCATTTAGCTCTTCTTCCGAATAGTTAACCAGGTTTTCACCATTATAGATTACTTCTCCAGTAACCCTAGTATTATTCATATCGTGTAGTCCTACTATAGAATTGGCAATTGTGCTTTTTCCACAACCCGACTCTCCAACAATGGCTAGTATTTCATTTTTGTGTAAATCTAAAGAAACACCATCTACGGCATCAAAATATTCATCTTTAAATCTGAATCCAGTATGCAAGTCTTTGATTTCTAGTATTTTTTCCTTTGCCATTTCTCATTTCCTTTCTTATGAATTTATTTTTTTAAAAATTACATCTAAATAAATTTACCATTAAAGCCAATTAAGCTTTTAATTTAACATTCAATTAATTACTCATATGGAAAGGCAAATTTCTATTTTGATCTTGTCCAAGCTATATGAAAATTCTAAATACTGTTTTTAAAACTTTTAAAATTGATAAATTTACTTAAAGTCTTATCTATCTAGGGCTAGATATATTTTGAATATTAAGTATATAAAATTATATCTTTTTTTTAAAAACAAGTCAATGACTTACATTAATCCACTAAAGAGCTGGATTCTTATCTATTCCCCATTTGATTTCCTAAAATAGTGGCCTAAGGTTTTTCAACTAATTATAGTCTTTATCTAAAAAAAATATAGCCAGGGTGCCAGGACCAGAGTGAGCTCCTATAGCTGCACCTATGGTATTGATCATGAACTTATCTACCCCAAATTTTTCTTCCATTAATTCCTTAAGCTTGTTTGCACCTTCTATATCGTCTCCATGTGTAATAGCTATAGTCTGTTTTTTTAAATCTACACCAACACTTCTCTTCTCCATTATATTTAGCATGGTCTTGTAGACCTTGTTTTTCCCTCTAACCTTTTCTAGTGGGATCAGTTTTCCATCTTCAACATGAAGGACCGGCTTTATATTGAGTATCCCTCCTACAAAGGCTTGAGTCCTCGTCACCCTTCCTCCTCTAAATAGGTATTCTATATCATCTACAGTGAATATATGCTGCATAGAATCTTTAAAGAAATCTATGGCCTGGAGCAACTCTTCCTTGCTTTTTCCTTCTTTTGCAAGTTTCGCTGCATGGAGAACTATAAGCCCAAAGCCTCCAGATGCTGCCTTTGTGTCTACTATATCAAGGTCAAGGCCAGGATACTCCGCTTTAACAATTTCTCTGGCAAGTTCCGAAGTTTGATAGGTACCAGATAGGCCTGACGAAAATGCTATATATATAACACTATCCCCATTTTTTGCATATTCAGTAAATTTTTCGCTAAATGTATTTGCCGTGATTTGAGAGGTTGTATATATTTCTCCCTCTTTCATATCATCGTAAACTGATATAGGGTCTATAGTTTGTCTATCGAAATATTCGACATCATCTTTAATCACAACTATAGGAAGTATATCTATATCGTATTCTCTTAATATGTCTTCCGGCAAATCACAAGCGCTATCACTTAATATTTTTATTGTCAATTTATCTCACCTCTTAATTTAATATTATACTCTATTTATCCAACTCATCAAAAGCGAATTGCTTTATTTTGAAATCCAATTTTCCTTGTTTTCCAAAGTATAGTTCTCCATCTCTAGAAGATATTGATCTTTTATTTCAATTATTATCCTATTGGATATTGAATTTAATTTAATTTTATCTATTGTAGATATTGGAAGTACATTAACTGAGCTTCCTGTCATGAATGCACCATCTATCTTTTCTAGATCTTCTAGATCTATATTTTCTTCTATTATTTCTATGTTTAGTTTTTTACAAACTTCAAATATATGGGACCTTGTAACACCTAGAAGCACGTCACTTCCTCTTGCAGTATATAGCTTGTCCTTGTAAACGAAAAACATATTGGATCTGCTTCCCTCGGCTATAGTTCCATCCTTGCTTACAAGTAGAGCTTCAAATGCACCCTTTTTATCTAACTCATCTTTTATTTTTTCTTTGAAGGATGAATACAGAATTTTGGCATTTGGATTTTCTCTTTCATGGTCTATCAGTATAGTATGTATGCCTTCTTTATAGTAGTTTGTTGGTGGATAGAAACTTTGGATTTGATAGGCCATGAATAGGTCTCTACTTTCTTCTATGGTGGTTGACAAAAGTTTTATGTTTTCATTTACTATCTTGTTTTCATCTATCAACTTGATTATATCGCTTTTTATATCCTTTTCATCTCTTTTCAAGTCCAGGCCCACTATCTCTGCAGATTTTTTCATTCTTTGGAGATGTTCTTCATAGAATAAGGGCACCCCATCTATTACCCTGATTACCTCATATATAGGAGCTTTTTCTATCCTTTCAAATATATCCACATCTTCTGTTTTATATATTTCTCCATTTAGAATTAGTTTGTTTCCAATTGCTTCTGATTTCACATTTATCTCCTCCTGTTTTCTATAGTATTGGGGATAATAATCTGGAAACAGATTCTTTTATCTTTACTATTCTATCCCTCTCCCTATATCCTTCAATTGTGATTTCTTTACAGTCTTTTAAATCATCTATAAACTTTTCTGTTAATTTAGAGTTTATATCTTCATCATATAAAAATGCATTTACCTCAAAATTGAGTTTGAAACTTCTAATGTCCATATTTGCTGTGCCAACGGTGGATACAAAATCATCCATCAAGACTAGCTTTGAATGAAGGAAACCCTTCTCGTATATATAGAACCTTACCCCTGCCTGTAAAAGTTCACCCATATAGCTTAGACTTGCCCAATACACAAAGGGATGATCGGGTTTTGATGGTATCATCACCCTTACATCGAGATCTGAAAGCCCAGCAAGCTTTAAGGCTTCATATATACTATCATCTGGTATAAAATATGGCGTCTGGATATATACTTTTTCTTTTGCATTTGATATCATCTTTAAATATCCATCTTTGATACTTGGCCATTTTGAGTCAGGCCCTGAAGATACTATTTGAACTCCTGTATCTCCTTTATTTTCATCCTCTACCAGATAGCTTTGGCGTATACCCATTTCTTTTCTTGTGGCAAATCGCCAGTCTAGGGAAAATCTCCATTGAAGAGATGCAACTGAAGGTCCGATAATTTTTAAATGAGTATCTCTCCAGTATCCAAACTTTTTAGAAAGTCCAATATACTCATCACCAATATTGAATCCTCCGATATATGCCTCCGATCCATCTATTATGCATATTTTTCTGTGATTTCTATAATTTATCCTGACACTTAAAAAAGGAACAAAGGGTGGAAAAAAAACGGCTATTTCAGCTCCATTTTCAATAAGTTTCTTTTTGTATTTTCGCCTAAACTTACGCCCACCCATCCCATCAAATAAAATTTTAACTTCGACGCCTTCTTTTGCCTTCTCGCACAATACATCTATGACTCTCTTGCCCAATCCATCAGATTTAAAGATATAGTATTGGAGGTGGATGTAGTGCTTGGCTGACCTGAGGCTTTTTATTAGGGCATCAAATTTTTCAATTCCATCAAAATAAAGTTCCACTTTGTTGTTTTGTGAAAATAATGCTTCTGAGCTCATTAGATGCATTCTAATGAGCCCCTCATAGTTTGGATAATTGGGATCATTGTATTTATATTTGTTTTTGTCGATTAAGTTTTCCTGCATTATAGCCATATCTCTAAAAGGATAATCTTCTTCCTGTTTTACTCTAAAGATTTTCTTTTTGCTTAAATCTTGTCCAAAAAACAGATAAAAGATAAATCCAATTCCAGGCAGAAAAGTTAAAACCATCAGCCAAAGCCAGGTGGTTGTAGGATTTCTTCTTTCAAAAAAGACAAGAAGAATTGCAAATCCTATATTTAACCAAATTAAATTTCTAAATATCCAAGTATAAGTTGATATGAAAGCATCCATTTAATCACCTATAAGTTATTTTTTTGATCTATATCTTTTTGTACTATCCAATATTTTCTTTCTTATTCTAAAGCTTTCTGGTGTTATTTCGATTAATTCATCACTTTCTATGAATTCCAGTGCTTCTTCAAGAGACATTATATTTGGTGGAGATAATCTTAGTGAATCATCTGCTCCAGATGATCTTACATTTGATTGTTGTTTTTTTCTACACACATTTACATCTATATCTAATCCCTTGGGATTTTCTCCAACTATCATTCCAGTATAAACCGGAACACCAGCACCCAAAAATAATACTCCTCTCTCTTGGGCTGCATACAATCCATAGGCTGTAGTCTCTCCAGTTTCAAAAGAGATGATAGACCCTACCTTTCTCTTTGGTATTTCTCCCTTGTAAGGCTCATAGCCTTCGAATTGTGAGTTTATTATTCCACCACCTTTGGTATCTGTCATGAACTCTTGTCTATAGCCTATAAGCCCTCTTGCAGGTATTAGAAATTCAACTCTGGCATAGCCTCCTGTTGCTTCTGACATGCTTACAAGCTCACCTTTTCTTTTTCCAAGTTTTTCTATTACTGCTCCCATAAATTCATTGGAAACATCTATGGTGACTCTTTCTATTGGCTCCATTGTCTGTCCATCTACTTCTTTAAATAGTACTTCTGGTTTAGATACTTGAAACTCAAAGCCTTCTCTTCTCATGTTTTCTATAAGAACAGAAAGATGAAGCTCCCCCCTACCGGAAACTTTAAAGGCATCAGTTGCTTCTGTATCTTCTACCCTAAGACTCACATCAGTTTGTAGCTCCTTGTATAGTCTATTTCTTATTTGCCTAGAAGTTACATACTTTCCCTCCTTGCCAGCAAAGGGACTATTGTTGACTGAAAAGGTCATAGCAATTGTGGGTTCAGATATTTTGACAAAATCTATACCTTCTGGGTTATCAAGATCACAAATAGTATCTCCTATATTTATATCCTCAACTCCAGTAATAGCTATTATACTTCCTACTGTCGCCTCTTCTACTTCTACCCTGTCAAGTCCTTTAAACTCAAAAACTTTATTTATTTTCACCTTATCCATTTTTGTATCATCTAACATGTTTAGTATGAGTGCGTCTTGACCTTCCTTTATAGTTCCTCTTTCGATTTTACCTATTCCTATCCTACCAACATAGTCATTGTAGTCTATGGTAGATATGAGGACTTGCAAAGGTGCTTCCTTGTCCCCCTCAGGTGCAGGTGTGTTTTCTATTATGGTCTCAAATAGTGGTATCATGTTCTCTCCTGGAAGGTCTATATCAGTAGATGCTACTCCAGCCTTTGCGGATGCAAATACAAATGGGCTATCGAGATATTCTTCACCTGCTCCAAGCTCTATAAATAGATCCAATACCTCATCTATGACATCATATGGTCTAGCTTCGGGTCTGTCTATTTTGTTTATACAAACTATTACAGGAAGTTCAAGTTCAAATGCTTTTTTAAGGACAAACTTTGTCTGTGGCATAGGCCCTTCAAAGGCATCAACCACAAGAACTACTCCATTTACCATTTTCAAAACACGTTCAACTTCACCGCCAAAATCGGCGTGGC
>JARICQ010000036.1 GCA_029264075.1 Tissierellaceae bacterium
AATTAAATAATTTTGCTAGATAATAATAGGTCATCTAGCCTTGAATACTGTATAATTATATTATATATTAAAATAGAAAGAAATGGAGGAATATATGAATTTATTTGAAGAAAATGAAGAAATTGTAGTGTTCAAAGTAGAAAAAGAAGATAATTTGAAGAGCTTTCTTTTTTTAAAAGATATTTCAGGAAGATTATTTAAAAAACTCTATAGGAAAAAACACATATATATAAATGGAAGGCCAAGTAAAAGTAATTCAAAGCTAAAAAAAGGAGATTTAGTATCCATATACATGGAAGAGGAATCTAATGATTTTGAATTGCAAAAGATGGATTTAGATATAGTCTATGAAGACCACGATCTTCTTATATTAAACAAAAAACCCTATATGGTAGTTCATCCCACCAAATCCCATACAAGAAACACACTATCAAATGGGATAGCCTACTATTTCAATGAAAGGGGAATAAATAGAAAAATCAGGTTTGTAAATAGGCTTGACATGAATACTAGCGGAATTCTAATAGTAGCTAAAAATCAATTTGCCCACCAGCAAATTTCCCTACAATTTGAAAATAATACTGTAGAAAAGAAATATAGGGCAGTGGTAGAGGGACAAGTAGAGGATGAGGAGGGCTTTATTGATCTAGGAATAGTAAAAGAAGAAGGTGCCATAGAACGCTCGGCAATAGGAGATAAGAGTGCTTTGACCCAATATAAGGTGACTGAAAGATATAAAGATGCTAGCCTTCTTGATATAAAACTATTTACAGGAAAGACGCACCAGATAAGGGTTCATATGAAGGAGATAGGCCATCCTATAATAGGTGATAGCCTATATAACAAAGAATCAGATCATATAGACAGACATGCACTAGAAAGCTATTATTTAAAAATAAAGAGTCCGAGGACTAAAGAGATATTGGAGTTTTCAATAGATATGCCTGGAGATTTTAAAAAACTAATAAAACATTTGAAAAGCACTTAAAAGAAAAATATTAGTCAAAGAAATTTAAAGGGAAATATTTATAAATAGATAATACTTGTAAAAACAGATTAAAAGAGGTATAATATAAACAAGAAGAGATTCTGCGATGCACGATGGCTTCTATAATTAAACCGACATAGTTGATATGGGAATCTGCGTTTAGCATTGGATATCAAGCCTTCTCGAAAGGAAGATAGAAGATGTTAACAGGAAACCCCCCTTTATATAAGGTGGGTATTAATTAAAGAATGTCAACGGCATTGTGGATATACATAAAAAAGTTGCTTTTTAAAGCAACTTTTTTTATTTTTAATTTTACTGTATATTGATTGGAAATCTCTTTCTATCTTTGAATATGTGTATATATTTGAATCCTAGATCTCTTAGCATTTTTTCAGCAAGCTTGAAATCTGCCCCTACCGCATCGGAGGTGTGTGAATCTGAGCCAATGGTAATAGTTTCTCCTCCAAGGTCCTTATAGATTTCTAATATAGATAGCTTTGGATGGAAATATCCCAAGCTCTTTCTAAGTCCAGAAGTATTTAACTCAATTCCCTTATCTTTTTCGATTATAGTCTCAAGTATTTCGACTAGCAAATCTTTGTACTTCTCTAGACTTGGAATATCTTCTTTTTGAGAAAAGTATCTGTCAATATAATCTATATGTCCAAGAATATCAAAATTAGAAAAACCCCTCACACATTCCAGCATAGTCTCGTAATAGGCTCTTATTGCCTCGACAGGATCCTTACCTCCAGTAAAATTATCTACATAAATATCTTCACCATTTACCGAATGAATTGACATCAAAACAAAGTCAAACCTATTATTATTTAAAAATTTGTCATACCTTTCAAAGAGATGTGGTTGAATTCCTATTTCTACACCAGCCAGTATCTCGATGTCTTTTTTATACCTATACTTGAACCTATTTATTTCTCTAAAGTAATCAGAGGTCCTAAAGACAAAGTCAATTTTTTGAGCTGTGCTATCAAAGTCAACATGATCTGTAAAACATATTGACTTCATATTATTTTCAATTGCCTTAATTACTATTTTTTCCATTTCAGTAGTAGAATCCATAGAATACTGGCTATGAATATGCATGTCGTACATTTTCAACACTCCTATATATTAATTATTTTGTATTCTTATTTAAAACTTCCCTTATATTGTAGTCTATATAGATCATAATACATACCTTCTTTAGCCAATAGCTCTTGATGATTTCCCATTTCCTTGATAAGACCTTTGTTGAGAACTATTATCTTATCAGCATGTTGGATAGTAGATAGTCTATGAGCAACAGCTATTGTGGTTCGATTTTTAATCAATTTAGCCAGTGCATCTTGAATTAAGATCTCTGTATCTGTATCTATATTTGAAGTAGCCTCATCTAGTATAAGTATGCTAGGATCATATGCAAGAGTTCTAGCAAAAGCTAAAAGCTGTCTTTCTCCAGATGAAAGTGTAGAGCCTCTTTCCATCACTTTTTCTTTGTACTTATTTGGAAGTTTCTTTATAAAATGGTCTGCATTTACATATTTGGATACTTCCATTATCCTTTCATCTGATATATCCTTGTTGTTCAATCTTATATTATCCTCGATTGTACCTGTAAATACAAATACATCTTGGAGCACTACACCAATCTCTCTTCTCAGATCGTCCTTGTGATAGTCTTTTACATTTTTTCCGTCTATTAAGATTTCGCCTTTTTGAATATCATAAAACCTTGTAATAAGATTGATGATAGATGATTTTCCAGCTCCTGTAGCTCCTACAAAGGCAATTGTCTCCCCTGGATGAATAGTAAAGCTAATATCCTTTAGTACCCAGTTGTCACTTTCATATGCAAACCAAACATTTTTAAATTCAATCTTTCCTTTTATATTATTTGTCTTTATAGGATTGTCCTTGTTTTCAATGAAGGACTCTTCATCTAGGATATTAAATATTCTCTCACTGGCAGCCATTGCTGATTGCATTATATTGTATTTTTCAGTTAAATCAAGTATTGGTCTAAAGAATTTTTGAAGATATTCAATGAAGGCATAGAGTACTCCAAACTCTATGGCACCAGAAATGACCTCACCACCAGCATAATAAATAACAGCTGCAATACCAAGTGAGCGGATAATCTCCATGCCTGGTCTAAATATAGCAAATAGTTTTATTTGACCTTTAGTTGTCTCTAAGTACTCCTTGTTTATTTCATCAAAATCTCTTGCCATCTTATCTTGTTTTTCAAATATCTGTATAGTTCTTATGCCAGTTATATTCTCGTTAAGCTTTGAATTTATTTTTGCTATTTGAGATCTTCCCAATCGATATAAGACTCTGATCTTTTTTCTAAATATAATAGAAGCTATCAATACTAATGGTATAAAGGCCAGTGATATAAGAGCAAGCCTTACATTCATCTGAAGCATGATAAACATTATACCAACAAGTATAAATAAATCCTTAAATAAATTAATTAGTACACTTGTATACATTTCATTTAGATTTTCTGTATCATTTGAAACTCTAGTAACAAGCCGGCCAATAGGATTCCTATCAAAATATGATATTGAAAGACTTTGAATATGCTTATATAGCTCTTGTCTTATATTAAATATTATTTTTTGGCTTGTGTAGTTAAGTATTACTACCTGGCCATAGTTAAAGAAAAACCCAAGTAAAATTGCAATAAGGAACAATAAAGATATATTATTTATTCCAGCTATATCTCTTTCTCTAAAAAGAGAATAAGCATTATCATCTAGCATTGATCTATCCCCAATATCAGAATCTAGGGCTCCAATATAGTAGTTGTTATTTTCCTTGACTATATTTACCAAGGGATTTGAACTTAGAGCATTTACTTGGTCTTTATCTAAGTCATCAATTCTGATATATTCTTTGGAATTATAAATGACCCCATTGTAATCGTCTCCTATATCCATTTCATACATTGGATTTTCATAGCCAGTTATATAATCATCTATAGCTATTTTTAAAAGATAAGGCCTTAAAAGCTCCAATCCTGTTACTAGCATCATCATTATTGTTGCAACTAGCAAAATTTTCCAATAGGGCTTAGCATATTCAAGTAATCTTTTCATTAATTTTGAGTCATACTGCTTACCTGCAACTTTGTCTTCTTGTAATCCATTACTCACAACTTCACCCCCTAATAATTTGTTAGTTTTTCTTCAAGTAACTGTTTTTCATATAATTCATAATATAGACCCTTTAAGCTTAGGAGCTCTTCATGTCTCCCACGCTCAGCTATAGAACCATCTTCTAAAAAAATTATTTCATCAGAATCTTTAACTGTAGAAACCCTATGACTGATAATCATGGTAGTAGATTCTTTTGTATGTTTTCCTAAATTATTTAGTATTTTTTCTTCGGTTTTAGTATCTACACTAGATAAGCTATCATCTAATACTAGTAGAGAAGGATCTTTAATCAAGGCTCTTGCGATTGAAGTTCTTTGTTTTTGCCCACCTGAAAGAGTTACACCTCTTTCGCCTAAAACCGTATTAAATCCATCCGGAAAATCAAGTATGTTTTCATATATGGCTCCCATCTTAGCAGCCTCAATGATCATTTCTTCCTCAATTTCTTCTTCAAATGCAAATGCAATATTTTCTCCTATAGTAGTTGAAAAAAGAAAATTATCTTGAGGAACATATCCTATGTTTTCACGCAGGGACTTAAAAGATAAATTCTTTATATCCACACTACTAAATTTAATCGTTCCTTCTTCAATATCATAAAGTCTAAGCAGAAGATTAACTATTGTAGATTTTCCACTACCTGTCTTTCCAAGTATAGCTAAAGTCTTTCCATCTTCTATGGTGAAGTTTATATTCTTTAAGGCATAGTAGTTTGTATTAGGATATTTGAAGCTCACATTCTCAAATTCAACCCTTCCACTAGGAGATCTGAGTTCAATAGGATTTTCAATCTCAACTATCTCGGATTCTTCTTCTAAAATTATATTGATTCTCTCCATAGAGGCTGCTCCCCTTTGAAATATATTAATTACAAAGCCAAGAGCTGCCATAGGCCATATTAAAAGACCTAGATAGGAGTTAAAAGCAATGAACTCGCCTAGTGTAATCCTATTTAAAATAACCTCCTTACTACCAAAAAATATTACAAGCAAAAAACTTATTGCGGATATAAATTGGATAAAAGGCCTAAATAAGCCTGATATCTTTACTAAGTCTAAATTCTTTTGGAAATTATCCTCATTTATATTTCTAAATTCTTCTGTAGATAAATCTTCCTGCACAAAGCTTTTGATAACTCTAATCCCAGAAAAGTTTTCCTGGGTAGTGTCTGTAAGATTTGAGAAGGCTTCCTGTACTTTTTTAAATCTTTTGTGTATTATTCTTCCAAAAGTAATTACAAAAACAGTAGTTAAGGGAAGAGTTGCCAGGACAATAGCAGTAAGTCTCAAATTTGTAGTCCTTGCCATCATTATAAGGGATAGGATCATCATAAATGTAGAGTCGACAATCATCATTATTCCTTGCCCCATAGCCATTCTAACAGCATTTACATCATTTGTAGCATGTGCCATCAAGTCACCAGTCTTATGTGTATTAAAATAGTTTGGAGAAAGGCTTAAGTATTGAGAAAAAATCTTTTTCCTTAGATAATACTCAAGTTTTCTAGAGTTTCCAAAAATATAAACCCTCCAAAAGAATCTCCCAAGAGCAATAAATAATCCTGTAAGAATTATAAAGAGTATATATCTTAAAATTCCAGATTGGCTTATTGTACCAGTTTGAAATTCATCTGTTAAGTTTCTGAAGATTTGCGGGACCAATAGCTGAACACTGTCGACTAAAATAAGCCATGCTATACCGATCATATAGCTCCATTTGTGTTTAAATAAAAAATCTTTTAATCTTAAAAAAGAACGCATACATTATTAGCTCCTTTGCTTTATAGTCTATATAGTTCGATACCCAAAATAAGCATCACATATCAATTATAAAGGAAATGATAGAAAATAGTAAGAAAAAGTTAAAATTTAAAAAACTTTTCAAATGATTTTCAAAAACTAGTTAGCTATAAATTTGATTAGATGTTATTATTCGGGGTAATATAAGATTATAAAGATACCTACATGCTTAAGTTTGAGGGTCAACAAGACCTAAGGTATAAAAAATATATTTAAAGGGGAGATTTTAACTATGATGAAGTATTTTGAAGACAAAAGAAAAGAGTATGAGAGAAAGCAGAAACTAGAGGATGCAAAAAAAATCACAGCTGGGGCAGTTATAGGAACAAGTATTGGTGCTTTAATGGGTATATTATTTGCTCCAAAAGCAGGCGTTGAGACAAGAGAAGATATAAAAGAAAAATCAAAAGAAGTTACAGATGATGTAAAGCAAACAGTAAGTGAAAAAGTAGATGAAGTAAAAGAAATGCAAGACAAATTAAAAGTAGAAATGAAGGACAAGTATGATGAGTTAAAGTTAAAGCAAATGGAAATCAAAGAAAAAGCTATTGACAAAGTAGAAGATGGCTTAGATAAGGCTGACAAACTTGTAGATGAAGCAAAGGATAAGTCAGATGAATTGGCAGAAGATGCAAAGGAAAAAGCAGACAAGGGATTAAACAAGGCAGATAAAGCTGTTGACAAGGCAAAAGATAAGGCTGAAAAGGCTAAGTAGAGACTATTTAGATAAAAAGGAGGTTATTTAATGGATGTTTCTCTTACCATTAATGATTTATTTAAAATTGGATTATATATAGTGGGAATAGGAGCACTAGGTTACCTAATAGTTATTTTCAAAAATCTTGCAAAGCTGATTTCAAAAATCTCTGGCATAGTTGAAGATAATGAAGAGAACATTAATGCAACTATAAAAGAAGTTCCAGAAATAAGTGGGAATATAAATTCAATAACAAAAAATGCAGACATAGCAATAAAAGAGATGACACCAGATATCAATGGAATAGTAAAGAATGCTAACGATATTACAGGAAAGATTGGGTCTATAACAGATACAGCAGAACAGACTGCGATGAAAGCACTAGATACTGCGGATCTTACAGTGGATGCAATAGCAGATGCAGCCTATTCCCTTAAATTCAATATAAAAAATATAAATGATTATATTCAAATCATAGGTGATGTAATAGAAAGAGTAAAAATTATCATAAAAAACAGATAGAACCCGTACGGGTTCTATCTGTTTTTTGATATTAATATAAAAAAATATTACATAATTCCTCAAAGACTGATATAATATTCTTAGCGTATAAAATCATGTGTTGGATTTATAAAATTAATATAGTGAGGTTAATTAAGATGAAAAAAATTAAAATAATATATAATCCTTCTTCTGGAAGACAAGCAGTAGAAAAGAAACTAGATAGGTTAATTAAATTATTGATAGATGATGGCTATACTGTTCAAAAATTTGAAACAAAGAGAAAGAACGATGCAATGAACGAAACCATAAAGGCATGTTCTGAAGATTGGGATAATATAATTGTTGTAGGTGGAGATGGTACAGTTAATGAAGTTGCAAAAGGTATCGTACTTGGGGGAAGGAAAATACCAGTTGGAATACTATCATCAGGAACTGTAAATGACTTTGCAAACTATATGGAAATACCTAAAAATGTACTTGAGTTTTACGACATGATAAAAAGAGGAGAAGCAGTAGAGGTTGATTTAGGTAAAATTGATGATAGCTATTTTGTAAATGTTGCTGCAGGCGGCTTGCTCACAAGTGTTGGATTTTCAGTGCTTCCTGAAGTTAAAATGGTCTTGGGAAGAATGGCCTACTACTTAGAAGGGCTCAGAGAGCTGGTTGTAAAAGATTTAAAACCCTTAAAGGTTAAGATAGAGAGCGAAGAGTTAACTGTTGAGAGTGAAATACTCCTATTTGTAGTATCTAATACATCCTCAATTGGAGGATTTAAAAAACTTGCGCCGAAGGCAGATGTTGTAGATGGTTATTTAGATGTCTTTGCAATTAAAAAAGCAGATGTCCAAGAACTAGCCAATATCTTTTTTAATATATTTAATGGAGACCATATAAATCACAGTAAGGTTATTTATTTTAAATCCAGAAAAATAAAAATAACATCAGAAGAAGAGATCTCCATAGATATAGATGGCGAATATGGTGGAAAACTTCCTGCTACTTTTGAAATTTTATCAAATGCTTTTAGTGTCTTGGTATAGGGAGAGCCCATAGATGAAAGGAGAAGAGATGGAAAAGAAGTCATTGTACAATGTTACAAATATTGAAAAGTATCTTAGGAAAGTAGACTATATAACGAGGAAGAAGGGTAGGGAAATCCTTACAGACTTCAATATAACTGTACCGCAATTTACTGCCTTGCAAATATTAATCAACCAGGGAGATATGACTATAGGAGAATTAAGCCAAAAGATGTCTCTTGCTTGCTCAACCATTACTGACTTGATAGATAGAATGGAAAAAACAGACTTAGTGGAGAGAAAAAGAGATGAAGAAGATAAAAGAGTAGTTAGAGTAGAGGCGCTTCCCAAAGGATATACAATATTAGAGGAAGTATTAAAGAAAAGAATAGAATTCTTAGATTCTAAGCTTACCAGCCTATCATATGAGGAAAAAGAGAGTTTAGACAAGGGTCTATATTGCCTCTATCAGGCTATGAAAGATGAACAAACAGATAAATAGATTTGTATCTAGCTTGATTGTAGAATTGCAAATCTTTGCAATCATAATATAAAAAGTAGGGATAGCATGAAAAATACAAATTTCAAATTAAATTATTTTAATAAAAACCCACAGAAAATGTTTTCTGTGGGTTTTTTATTGAACTTTAGTATGGCATTACAATAAAATAAGAAATGAGGGATTAGGTATGGAAAAAATCTATATCAATGGGAACGATTTAACACTTGAAGAATTTATAGAGGTAACTAGAAATGGAAAAAAAGTATTATTAACAGATGATGCAGTATTAAAGGTGGAGAGATCGAGATCACTAGTCGATAAGATTGTTGAGAGTGAAAAAGCAATTTATGGAATAACTACAGGCTTTGGGAAATTTAGTGATGTTAAAATCAGTGGTGAAGAAACAAAAATATTACAAAGGAATTTAATAACCAGCCATTCATGTGGAGTAGGGGAGCCACTAAGTGAGGAAAATGTAAGAGGTATATTACTTTTAAGAGCCAATGCTCTAGCAAAGGGTTTTTCAGGAATAAGATTGTCTACCTTAAATGTTTTGCTTGAAATGCTAAATAAGGGAGTTCATCCGGTGATACCAGAGAAAGGATCTTTAGGATCTAGTGGAGATTTAGCCCCTCTTTCTCATATGGTTTTGGTGATGCTAGGAGAAGGTGAGGCTATTTATAAAGATCAACTACTAACAGGTAGGGAGGCTATGGAAAAAGCAAATATAGAGACTGTAGAGTTAACTGGAAAAGAAGGGCTAGCCCTTATAAATGGAACGCAAGTAATGACATCTATAGGTGCACAGGTCCTATATGATGCTATAAACTTAAGCAAGACTGCTGATATTGCAGCATCTTTATCAATAGAAGCCTTAAATGGAATAGTAGATGCATTTGACCCAAGAATTCATAATGCTAGAGGTCAAATTGGTCAGATAGAAACAGCAAAAAACATACTTAAACTAGTAGAAGATAGCCAGATGACTACAAGGCAAGGTGAACTAAGAATACAAGATGCTTATTCTATCAGATGTTTACCTCAAGTACATGGAGCAAGTAAGGATTCTTTTAAATATATAAGAGAAAAAATAGAAATAGAAATGAATGCTGCTACAGATAATCCATTAATATTCGTAGAAGAAGAAGATGTAATATCAGGCGGTAATTTCCATGGTCAGCCAATGGCTATTAGCTTTGATTTTTTAGGGATAGCTATTTCAGAGCTTGCAAATATATCTGAAAGAAGAATAGAAAGACTTGTAAATCCAAGTTTGAGTAATGGATTAGCTGCTTTTTTAGTTAAAAATGGTGGCTTGAATTCAGGATTTATGATAGTTCAGTATTCAGCAGCCTCACTTGTATCAGAAAACAAAATACTTGCCCACCCGGCGTCCGTTGACTCCATACCATCTTCAGCCAATCAAGAAGATCATGTTTCTATGGGCACCATAGCTGCAAGAAAAGCAGGACAAATTCTTGACAATGCAAGAAAGGTACTAGCTATGGAAATATTCAGTGCATGTCAAGCAATTGACTTAAGAGAAAATAAAAAAATGGGAAAAGGCACAGAGATAGCTTATAATATAGTTAGGGATAAGATAGAATTCTTAGATGAAGATAAAATAATGAATATAGAGATAAATAAATGTGAAGATATAATAAAGTCAAATAGATTGGTAGAAGAGATAGAAAAAAACTTTGATTTAAACTAAGGGGAGTCTAAAATGGATATTAAGATGATTGAAAAATTGCCAGATATGCCAAAATTTAAAGAAGGAATAAGAAGAGCGCCCAAAAGAGAATTAAACTTAAGTGACAGAGAAATAGAAATTGCATTAAAGAATGCTCTAAGATATGTTCCAGAAAAATTTCACGATGATCTAGCAGAAGAGTTTTTAGAAGAATTAATGACTCATGGAAGAATATATGGATATAGATTTAGACCGGATGAAGAGATAAGGGGTAAGAGCATAGATGAGTATAAGGGCAGATGCATAGAAGGAAAAGCTTTTCAAGTGATGATAGATAACAATTTAGACCTTGATGTAGCCCTATATCCATATGAGCTAGTTACCTATGGAGAAACTGGTCAAGTTTGCCAAAATTGGATGCAGTATAGGCTTATTAAAAGATATTTAGAAGAGTTAACAGACGAGCAAACCTTAGTAATATCATCGGGACATCCGACAGGAATATTTGGATCTGCAAAGACAAGTCCAAGGGTTATAATAACAAACGCTTTGATGATAGGGGCATTTAACGATCAAGAACATTGGATAAAAGCTCAAGCTATGGGAGTTGCAAACTATGGACAGATGACTGCTGGTGGATGGATGTATATAGGACCCCAGGGAATAGTTCATGGAACTTATAATACTATATTAAATGCAGGAAGAATTAAACTTGGAGTTGAGAATGATGGAGATCTTAGAGGTCATCTCTTTGTTAGCTCAGGTCTAGGTGGTATGAGTGGTGCTCAGGGCAAGGCTACAAAGATTGCCAATGGAGTTGGAATAATTGCAGAAGTAGATAGCTCTAGAATCCAGACCAGACTAGATCAAGGATGGATAGATAAATCATTTAAAGATCTGAAGAGTTTATTTGCTTATGTAGATATATTATTAGAAGAAAAAATAGCAAGCTCCCTAGCTTATGAGGGAAATATAATAGACCTCTTAGAATATGCTCTGGAAAACGATATAAAGATAGAGCTACTTTCAGACCAAACTTCATGTCACGCTCCATATGATGGTGGATATTGTCCTCATGGTATAGAATTTGAGGATAGGACTAAAATGATAGAAAGAGACCGAGAAGGATTTAAAGAATTGGTAGATAAATCTTTAATCAAACACTACCATCTGATAAAGAAGTTAGTAGACAAGGGAACTTACTTTTTTGACTATGGGAATAGCTTTATGAAGGCTGTATTTGATGCAGGAGCAAAAGATATAGCAAAAAATGGAATTGATGAATCGGAAGGCTTT
This sequence comes from Tissierellaceae bacterium, assembly GCA_029264075.1. GTDB lineage: Bacteria > Bacillota > Clostridia > Tissierellales > Tissierellaceae > JARICQ01. Next base: position 11,666 of record JARICQ010000036.1, read on the forward strand.
ATATTTCCATCATATGTAGAGGATATAATGGGACCAATGTTATTTGACTATGGCTACGGTCCATTTAGATGGGTTTGCCTAAGTAGAAACCATGAAGATCTAGTAAAGACAGATAAGGCTGCAATGGATCTAATAGATATAGATAGAAGGGGGCAGGATAGGGACAATTATATATGGATAAGAGATGCAGAAAAAAATGAACTTGTAGTAGGAACTGAAGCTAGAATACTCTATCAAGATGCATTAGGTAGATTAGATATTGCTCTTAAATTCAATGAAATGGTTAGAAAGAAAGAAGTCGGACCTATAATGCTAGGAAGAGATCATCACGATACAGGTGGAACAGACTCTCCCTTTAGAGAAACGGCAAATATCAAAGATGGAAGTAATATAATGGCAGATATGGCTACTCAATGTTTTGCAGGTAATGCAGCTAGAGGAATGAGCCTTGTAGCCCTTCACAATGGTGGAGGAGTCGGTATAGGAAAGTCGATTAACGGAGGATTTGGACTGGTATTAAATGGTAGTGAAAGAGTTGATCAAATTTTAAAAACAGCAATACCTTGGGACGTAATGGGTGGAGTTGCAAGACGTGCATGGGCTAGGAATGAAAACGCAATTTCTACATCTATAGATTACAATGAAAAGTTTAAAGACTCAGACCATATAACAATTCCACATCTAGCAGATGAGAAACTAGTAGAAGAAACGATGTTGAAAGTAAAAAAGAGAAGGAATAGGTGAGGATATGAGAGCAAGCTTGGTAATTAAAAATATAGATAGCCTTATAACTATTAGAGGAGAAAACAGGGCAAGATATGGATCGGAAACTCGTGACATGGGAGAGATTAAAAATGGGATAATAGCTGTGGACGGAGAGAGGATAATCTATATAGGAGAGGGAGATCTGCCAGCGGAGATAGAAATTGATAAAGATACAGAAATAATAGATGGGAGAGGAACTACTGTAACACCAGGACTAATAGATAGCCATACTCATTTGGTACATGCAGGATCAAGAGAAAATGAACTAGATATGAAACTAAAGGGAGTTTCCTACTTAGAAATAATGGCTGCAGGTGGTGGGATACACTCTACAGTAAAATCTACTAGGGAAGCCAGTCGAGATGAATTGTATGACCAATCGCTTAAAAGCTTAAATAGAATGTTAAGCTATGGTATTACAACAGTTGAAGCTAAAAGTGGATATGGAATAGATGATTTTTCTACAGAGATTAAACAACTTGAAGTGGCAAGAGATTTAAACAGAGATCATCCAGTAGATATTATATCAACCTTTATGGGAGCACATGCCATACCTGAAAAGTATAAAGAAAATCCTGAAGAATTTGTCCATATTATAATAAATGATATGATTCCAGAAGTTGCAAAAAGAAATTTAGCTAAATTTTGTGATGTGTTTTGTGAAGAGGGAGTATTTACCATAGATCAATCTAGAAGAATCTTACTTGCGGGAAGAAAATACGGAATGGAAGCTAAGATACATGCCGATGAAATAAAGACATTAGGTGGTGCAGAGCTTGCAGCAGAGCTTGGATGCATATCTGCCGATCATTTAATAGCAGCGTCTGATAGAGGAATAGAAAAAATGGCAGAAAAGAAAATAATAGCTAATCTACTGCCTGGAACTAGCTTTAATCTTCAAACTGGACACTTTGCAAATGCTAGAAAAATGATCCAGCTTGGAGTTCCGATAGCACTATCTACAGACTACAATCCTGGAAGCTGCCCAACAGAAAACATACAGCTGATAATGAGTTTTGCATCTTTAATAATGAAGATGACTCCAGAAGAAGTAATACATGGTGTAACAATAAATGCAGCTGCAGCGCTTGGGATAGAAAAAGAAGTTGGAAGCTTAGAAGTTGGAAAAATAGCAGATATAGCAGTATTTGATAGTGAGAATCTAGCTTACATGATATATCATTTTGGAATAAACAATACGAAAACTGTAATAAAAAAAGGCAAGATTATCTATAATTAAGGGGGATCATTATGTCTGAAAGACAATATGTTGTTTTCAAACTAGATAAATTAGAGTTTGGAATAGAAATCATGAATATAGAGGAAGTTGTAAATTATCAAGATCCGACATTACTACCTAATAGCCCAGATTTTATGGAAGGTGTAATTAACTATAGGGATAAGGTAATACCCATCATAAATCTTAAGAAAAGGCTATTGCTAGGAGAAGAAAATTATAAGAATGACGATACTAGGATTATAATTATTGATTTAGATGGCAAAGAAGTAGGCTTTCTTGTAGATGGAGTTTCTCAAACGATCAGATTAGCTAATAATGAAATCGAGGAAGCTCCAGAGCTTATATCTACGGTTGATAGAAGGTATATAGAAGGAATAGGAAAGTTAGGAGAGGAAAGACTTCTTATTTTGATTGATTTAAATAATATTCTTTCTATAAGAGAGATAGAGGAATTGAAAACTGTCAATGAATAGTATAATTTGACAAATATCAGTTGCAAAACAAACTAATAAAGAAATTAATATCAAGTCAATACTTTACTTTGTATAAAAATATATAAGATATAGGGTCTCAATTGAGACCCTATATCTTATATATCAAGGATAAAACTCTTAAAAGCGTTTGCAAGCGGTGAAAGTTGTCTATGCTTATGGTATGCGAAATAAAATTTTCTTGAAAATTTTAAACCATCTATATAAAGAGCATTGTAATTTTCAGAGCTTAGATTTCCATCTAAGGATTTTTCTGAAATAAAACCTATTCCCAAACCCTTAGAGACTAATTCTTTTATGGCTTCTGTATCATTAATGTAACCGACTATATTTAAATCGTTGATATTAATATTATTTTCAATCAATGTTTTTTCAATTAAACTTCTAGTGCCTGATCCATCCTCCCGGAAAAGTATATTTTCATTAAACAATATATCCTTTTCAATAGATGAAAAGTTTTCCCTGCTATAAATTGAAGTCTTGGGAACTATTACTAAAAGATTATCTTCTATTAGATCGATATATTCAAGATGGCTGGAGTCATGTCTAGCGCCTACTATTCCAAATTCAGCTTCCCCACTTATAATATAATCTATAACTTTTTTTGAATCCTTCTCAAACAATGTGAATGTAACTTTCGAGTGTTTTTTTAGAAAGTCACTTATCATACACGGAATAACATTTCTAGCAGGAACACTACTAGAATATATATGTATATGTCCACTGATTTTACCTTTAAATGAAGCAAGGTCAAACTTTGCCATTTCACAGGAATTAACAATATTGACTGCATACTTATAAAGCAATTTACCAGCATCAGTAAGGGTTATAGACTTTCCATATCTATTGATCAGTATAGTATCCAATTCTTTTTCTAGGTTTTGTATATGATTAGTGACTGTAGGCTGAGTAATGTATAGTGCCTCAGATGCCTTAGAAAAACTTTTTAAATTTGATACTTGAATAAATGTCTCCAACTGTCTAAATTCCAAAGATTATCTCCTCCCCTAAGATTCCTATAGATATCCTTTTATATCATTATAACAAAATAAAATGGATTGTATATATTTATATTGCTTATATTACTAATGAAGATAAAAGAAATACTAGTTTGGATTAAAGTTAATAAAACAACTTAGACAAACCTTAAGAGTCTAATTTACAAGCATTTGATTTTATATAGAGTAACTAATTTAAATAGTTTCTAAAAAGGCATTGACATTTCTTTGAAAACTGTGTATCATAATAAAAGTCGGCTGGAAGACAAAGCTTTCTACAAAGTAAAAGCTTGAAAAAAGTTTTTAAGAAAAGTTTTGGAAAACGGTTGACAAATAATATCAAATATAGTATCATAATAAAAGTCGGCTGAAAAAGAAAACTTAAAAATCAGTTGAAAAACGGATTTAAAAAAGTTTTAAAAAACAGTTGACAAAGTATTTAGTAGATGTTATACTAAATAAGCTGCCTCAG
>JARICQ010000103.1 GCA_029264075.1 Tissierellaceae bacterium
TCAAAGGTCTCTTTAAATGGGATATGTCCTAAGCCAACGCCAGCTATTGGATTGTCTCTAATGATATCTAATGTAATCGCCCACATGGTTAGCCTATATGCATTAGATGAATCTGCTAGATTTCCTATACTTGCTATTCTGTTGAGAATTGGTTGGGGAAGTAAAAACACCCCTGCAAGACTAATAGGTATTATGGATAAGAGCAATCTCTTTTCTACTAGTAGTACAAATACCAGAGCAGAAAATGCAAATCCTATCCACCCACCCCTAGACAATGTAAGTACAAGGGATAGTATTAAGATTCCCGAAGTCCCTAGAAATATTATTTTTTTATGGATTTTCTTTGAATACCACATCAACGATATTGATAAGGGAATCATCATTATCAAATACTCTGCAAGTACATTTGGATTTCCAAATACTGAAAACACCCTGGCCCTTATATCTGGATTATTTTCAACATCTACCCAAGCAGCATCTATGGGAACTCCTACAATATATTGATACAATCCAATAAGTGCTACAAAAGTTGCTGAAAAAACAATAAAGGTAACTATTACATTGAATTCTTCTAGGCTGTCTATTGAATTTATCAGTACAAAAACTAAACCTAGGCTTACAAAGTGAATAGTTAAATCTCTAAAGCTCCCTCCTGGATTGATAGAGGTAATTGTTCCTATAAGCATTATTAAGCCATACAGAACTAATGGAATATAAACAGGTCTAGGATCCAAGGAGTTTTTTCTTTTTATTAGATGATCATAAAAATAAACCATCACTAAAAATATAATAAAGAGCAAACTTATCATATCTGGTAAAAATGGTATAGAAAATACTGCTGCTACTATTCCTACCTTGATATCATAAAATACAGCCACTAAGCCCAAGAATCCTATTAAAGCTCCTATAAAATAGTTTAAAGGTAGATAGGGGTATATGCTCGCAAAAAATATTCCGAATACAAGAGGAATGATCAAATCTTTTCTTTTGAAATTAATCTCCATGACTAAATTCCTCCTCTATAGAAAATATGCTATATATAATTCTCCATACTATGCTATTTTTAAAGATATCCTTATAGTTTTCCTTCAAAGAAATCCCCACAAGAGATAGAAAAACTAAAACTGCTATTGCAAGGTAGGATCTACCAGCATAGTAGCCTCTTATAATATTGTTCACTGCAAGTCCAAGTCCAAATGAAAGGGTAAATACAAAAAAAGTTCTAAATAGCTCTACTTTTGTAGAGAATAAGCTCCTCACATTCTTATAGATAATACTGGAGTCAGAATTTTTCTCTATATAAGATCTAACTCTATTTAATACCCTATTTACAAAATCTATAAAAGAAGCATAGCCCTTATATATAAAGCTTTTTTCTATTAGATAGTCCCTAGATGTAAAGATAGATTTAAATCTAGAGCCATTGCTTAAGTATTCCCAAGCTCTACTAAAGGAATCTACTATCTTTTTCAAAAAGCTTCTCTTGTATTCACGATTTATAAATTCCCAAAATCTTACAACTAGAGATACAAATATACTATTATACATTTAACCACTCCTATGCAACTAATTAACCTCTACTCCTAGTACAGTTCCAAAGAAAGTTGAGCTTTTAGTCTTTAATCTGAATTGTGCTCCTACTCTTACCTGTTCTCCACCTGCAATCACAACATCTGGACTATCCTTTACATCAGATTTGACTTTGAAGAGGGCTACATACTTTCCTGGAACTTCTGAATTCACCCACTCGCCTTCAAACTCTACTGGTTCCTTGTATGGCTCATGTGTTACTTCTATGATTTCTCCTATATATGTTCCCTTGTCATAGTGGAACAATGAATCTCCTACAAGTATATTCTCAACACTTACCATTCTTATATCCGCGACTTCAAATGTAAGGACTCCCTCTGTAGAGTCATTTGAAATCATAGGCTGTGATCTCATTCTGCTGATACCACCAAAGAGTATAAGTCCTACAATGAGGAGTATACCTAAATCAATTACATTTATTATTCCAAACAATTTTCCTTTTTCATTGATTATCTTCATATTTATTATTTCTCCTTTTTAATGATTTCTTTATATATATCTACATGGGCCTCTGCCATAGAGTCTGATGAGAACTCATTTTTCGTTTTTTCGTATAAGTTTTCTCCAATCGCTAATAGCTTGTCCTTGTCTTCTATAAGTACTTTTAATCTTTCAGCCAAGGATTTATAGTCTCCTACATCTACTAAATAGCCAGTTTCATCATCTATTATGAGCTCCTTTAAGCCACCTACATTTGTAGATACTATGGGCTTTTTCATGATGGCACCTTCTAGTATTGCATAGGGAAAGCTTTCACTTAGAGAAGTAAGGGTATTTATATCTATTGCATTGAAGAATGAAAATGGATTGTCCACAAAGCCTATGAAGTGAACATGTTTTTCGATTTCTAGTTCTCTAGTTAAATCAACTAATCTTTTCTCGTCATTTCCATCTCCTGCTATTAAAAACATAACATCTTTCTTATCTTCTACAAGTATTTTTGCAGCCCTTAAAAATGTATCATGATCCTTTACCTTGTCTAGTCTGGCTATTATACCAACAATTGTTTGACCATTATATCCTATGCCCCTAGACTCTAAAAATTCTTCCCTGTCAATATAGTCTATTTCCATATCCATATCTATGCCATTATATACTGTGAAAATTTCATCCCTATTAAATCCCCTGTCTACTAGCATCTGCTTAAAGGTATCTGAAATTGCAATATAATAATTGAATCTTTTTAATGCAATTTGATTTAATGTGGTGAATACAAGCCTCTTGTATACATTATCCTTAAAGTCTAATTTATAGTCGCTATGCATGGTAGTTATAAGCGGAACTTTTATTCTGTTTTTTAAAAACATTCCTATGAAATTCGCTCTTGCTCCGTGGCAGTGGACTATATCGTATCCTTCCCTTGATATTTCACTGGCAAGCCTATTAATTACTGCCAAATCTGCTCTGTTTTTTTGTTCAAATACTTCTATATCTATTTTATTCTCTTTAGCTTCATGATAAAATGTATCTTCAATAAAGCAAATAATCTTAGCATCTATCAATTTGTTAATACTTTTTATTAGCGAGATTATATGTGTCTTAGCGCCACCTGTATCCCCACCACTTATTAAATGAAGTACCTTCATATGTGTTTTGCTCCTAAAGAGCTACCCCCTATCTATTTTTCTAACAATTTCATCATTATTCTGTTGAATTTATCCTTTGTATTTTTATTTTTAAATACACCTTGCATAAATGTAAATTCGCTACTAATTTGTTTGAAATCTTCTGGATCAAAGCTATTGTTTTTAAATGATTTGATAGCATGCCTTAATTCTCTTTGGCCCAGTTTTACAAAGACTTCTATACTTCCCTTATACTTGTAATTTATAGCCCTAGTGCGATCCATCAAATCATAAATCCCAAATCCCATTGCCCATTGGGATTTGAATATCTTATACTTATCCTTTTTCTCCTTGTATATATCATCATCTAATCTACTTGTGACATTTACAAGCCTTGGATGTATTAGATTGTTTACTTCATATAAGTATATATTATCAAAATCCATATCTAGGTCTTCTAGAACTTTTGATAATACTTTTGTAGTCTCTATATGATCCTTGTTTCCATCTATTAGGAAAGGCGAAAATATAGCATCTGGTTTTTTATTAGAGATTATTTCTTTTAATCTTTCTATTAATTCTTCATTGTTAGAATCTAGATTTCCATCTACTTGGTCCAAGAAGTAAAGATGATCAAAGCCATAGCTTTCTTTTACAAGGATTCCCTCTTGTCTTCTTTCCTCGATTGTTTCATCTTTTGACTTGTCGCTTGTACTTCCACTTCCATCTGTCAAGTAAACTAGGGTCATCTTGCTTCCCATTTTACTATGCCTTATAATGGTTCCTCCGAGCCCTATGGTTTCATCATCTACATGGGGTGATAATACAATTATATTTCCATTGCCCTCTAAATCTATCTCCTTGTAATCCCTATTGTTTTTAACAAGTTTGTAATAAATAAAGATATAAATCCTATTGATCATCATCAAAGGATATTTGAGTATAGCTTTTAATATTTTTTTAATCAAACTTCCACATCCTTAATAAAAATCTGATTCAATCGGCATTAGATACCAATTTTCTTCATTTTCAATTTTATCCTTGTAGTCTTCTTCCCTGCTTAGGTCCTTGACTACAAAGGGTATTGTAGACCTACTCTTGTGGAATCCAAGATTTGTAAAGAGTTCCTTGTATTTAAAAGAGTCCGATGCCCACATAGCAACAAAGTCTACATCTTTTTCTTTGAAATATTTTTTTGCTCCTTCATTTAAGACCAAGGCTACATCCTCATCTATTGCTATTAAGTCTACTATACTACCAAGTCTAGATTTAACCTTTCCCTTTAAATTTCTATCTTCTGTTTTAAGGATAATGTAACCAACTAATTCACCTTCTAAATATGCGCCTATAGTCTTATAGTCTATCTCTGGATGATCTTTTATTCTCCAATTTAAAAACTTACTAGTTCTAAGACTCATCATCTGTCCATCCTTTGCTATAGTTTCACTTAATTCATCAAACTCTTCATCAAATTCTGCTATATCCTTCAGGCTATAGTTTTTATCTACTTTTATCCTCTTCTCCCTATGTAATATCTTCATCAGTACAATTCCTGGTATGGCGAATATTTTAGCTATAAATCTTATTTTCATAACTGCAGTAAGAAAATTATCTAGTTTATAGATATTCATATAAAGAGGAACTTCAGTCGTAAGTGTACCACCAATGCTTCCAAGCAGACCTCTAAGTGCGTCATTGCTTGGAAATCCTATCCTGAATTTAACGCCCTTATCCCTTCCAATATCATAAGTTCTTTCTGCAAGTAATTTGTGCAGGCCTTGACCTCTGTATTCGCTGTCAACCATTGTATCTATAGACTGTCCAGCTAATACATTTTCTCCTGATATTCCAATCTCAGTAGGCAAAAGAGTACACTGCCCAACTATTTTAGAGTCATCATCAGCTAAGGCTATTATCGGATCTGATGCTGGGTTTTCTAAATATAGCCATTTCCAATACTTTTCATCTCTTTCGCTTTTAAACACATCTTTAAATAACTGAAGTATTTGCTTTTCATCTCCACTTTTATATTCTCTTATGTCAGCCACTAGATCACTCCTCTACTTTATTAGATAATCTCCCTTTACCATGAAAATAGAATTCGAAACGCAATTTACTCCTCTTCCATCATCTCTTGGGACTATGAGCATATGGTCCTTGGCTACTGGTTCTCCCATCTTTAAGTCTTTTCCACCTGTAACATCTACAAGTCCATTGTCTATTTCTAGTTCATTTCCATCTTGAATTATTTTGCTTATATTGGAAATTGTATTCCCACTACCGCTTCTTAACAAGAGTTCAGTCCCTTCTTTTCCAATTAGGGCTTGTCCCTTTGAGACTTCTACTACTCTCCAACTAATGTCTGTATTAGTAGTGCCAACAGGCTCTCCAACTTTTTCATTTACATAGCTTTTTATTTCTTCAAATTTCTTCTCTACATAACTAAAGGTAACCAAGGGATCTGATTCAGATCCTGGCTCTGAAAAACTAGCCCCACCACCAATTAATATTAGAGCTGCTCCTATTCCCAATCCTATTTTCTTTATCTTGCTCTTCATTTTCTGCCTCCTATTCTCTTAGTAAATAACTAATTTACATTATACTACAAAAATGATAAAAAAGACAAAAAAATAAGCATTTAAAAATGCTTATTTTAAATATGTATGTATTATAAATCTACTAGCCCCAAACTTATCTTGAGACATTTGTCTACTACTTCCATCATTTCGTCATTAAACCTACCAATTCTTTCCCTGAGTCTTTTCTTGTCTATAGTCCTTATCTGCTCCAGAAGGACTACCGAGTCCTTTGGAAGACCATAGTCTGGAGCAGTTATTTCTACATGAGTAGGTAGCTTTGCCTTGTTTATTTGTGACGTAATGGCGGAAATTATAATAGTAGGACTATACTTGTTTCCTATGTCGTTTTGAACGACAATCACAGGACGTACTCCACCTTGTTCTGATCCAACTACGGGGCTCAAATCTGCATAGAAGATATCCCCTCTTTTAACTATCATAACATCTCACACCTCTTTAAATTTGCCTCGTATATGGCTAGATCCATTATATCTTCTTCCATACCTAACTC
>JARICQ010000074.1 GCA_029264075.1 Tissierellaceae bacterium
CAGGCTACAAGACTTAATATCAAGGATGATAAGGGAGAAGATGTAAAGATTATAAATAGTGATATCAAAATGGATAAAGATAATTTGGATGAATTTGTAGTCCAATTTGAAGCCTTAGATCCAAATAGACAATATTTCTTTAGCACTACAGATTTAAACAATGTTGAAACTGAAGAAAGTATGAAGTTTAGGATAGAATTGAAAAAATAAATCTCTAGAAATTAAATAGGACTGTAAAACTAGTAGTTCTCATATTTTTTGACCACTCCCTCTAAGTGACAGATTTCTTTTAAATCTGTCACTTAGAGGGAGTATTTCTTTATAGAGATTAAATCTCTTATTTTTGTTCTGAAAATAGGGTATAATAAATCAGAGGACTGATTAGAAAGTTATCTAATTGATGGAGGGAAAGATGGATAGAAGAAGATTGAGTATAAAAAACACACTAAAGAATTCTTTTGGTATGATCTATGAGACATGGATATACATATTATTATTTGAACTAATTTATAAGGCTTTGATATTGCTTTTATTTAAGCCTTTTTTAAATATAATTGTTTCCTTATTTATCAGAGCTGGTGGATACGATGTTTTAGTAAATGAAGACATATCACAGATTTTATTGAGCTTTACAGGCATTTTAATGGTTATAGTTCTGATTACCTTGTCTGTGATCCTTATATATTATGAATTTGTTGTAATCTTGTTGATACTAGATAGGGGCAAAAACAAAGAAAAAATAAGATTATTGGATATTACTGAAGGTGCATTATTAAAGTTGAGAAATGTAATAAAGAATAAAAATACTGGACTAGCACTTTATATTTTATTTTTAATACCAATATTAAATATAGGGATCCAATCTTCGCTCTTGCCAACCTTGTCTATACCAGACTTTATTACGGGTGAAGTTTCTAAATATCCAGGGGGTGAAATAGTATTCTTTATACTAACCCTTGCCTTGATATATTTATTTGCCAAGCTATTCATAGTCCTACCTGTAATGCTATTTAGCGATAAATCCTTTAAGGAAGCTAGAAGAATTAGTTTTAGAACAATAAAGGGCCAAGGATTTAAGATTGCATTTTTGATAATAATGGGGATGGCAATTTGGCTGGCACTGACTTATCTACCCTTTATGATACTTGAAAATACTCAGTTTATACTTCTAAGGATATTAAGAGTTATATCTAATTTCTCTATGATGGTATTTACCTTACTTATTTCTCCCTTTATACTATCAATAAGCCTTGAAAGTTACAATTCTTATACTTCTCTTGGGCTAATTAAGAGAGAAGAGGTCGATGAAAAAATAGAATTGGGATATATTGGTAGAAAACTTTGGAAGCTACTAGAAAAAACATTTGAACTTATACAAGTTTTAATAGTAAAAATTAAAAGCCATGCAAAGATATTTATTCTCTTATTACTAGTTATTTTAATAGTTTTAAATCTATATATCGAGAGAAATCTAGGGCCAATTGTAGATAAGCCACTAGTGATAGGCCATAGGGGAGGATACTACGGGATTGAGAATACTATAGATACAATATTATTTGTGGGAGATAATGGGGCTGATTATGTTGAGATGGATATACTACTCACCAAGGACAATATTCCTGTTGTCATACATGACAACAATTTAAAGCGATTGGCAAATATATCTAAAAATATAAGTGATCTGACCCTAGAAGAGGTCAAGGCTATAACTATAAGATCTGGAGATGAGGAAGATAAAATTCCTTCTCTAGAAGAGCTTGCAAGAGAAGTGAAGGGAAGGACTAAGTTGTTGGTAGAATTTAAGAGGCATGGCAAAGAAAAAGCTAGCATAGTAGACAAGGCTGTTGAAATATTAGATAAGGAAGGAATATTGGAAGAAACTATATTTCATACATCAGAATATGAGCTGATAGAGGAATTTAATGAAAAATATGAGGATTTACCAATAGGATATGTTTTTATAGGAAAAATAGGAACCTTCTCAGCTAAAAAGATGTCAAATCTTCCTGTAGATTTCATAAGTGCTGAGGACTCACTGATAAATAAAAAAATGATAAGAGAGGCTCACAGGGCCGGTAAGCCAGTTTTCGCGTGGACCATCAATGATGATTACAAGGTAGAAATCTTACTCGAGCTCGGTGTAGATGGTATAATTACCGATTATCCAATAGAAACCTTGCCAATAATAGATAAATACAAGGAATACAATTTAAAGTGATTATTGGTATATGGAAAAGTATAATCATTTGAAGGAGGGCAAGTTTATGAAGTTTGACAAGTATCAGGCTGCGGGCAATGATTTCATTGTCATCAATGGCTTGGAGAGATCGGGTCTAGACTATAATAATTTGGCACTTAAGATCTGTGATAGACATTTTGGGATAGGTGCTGATGGTATATTGGTCTGTGAGGCTAGTGATCTAGGAGATATAAGGATGCTTTACTACAATAGCGACGGATCCCAGGGGGAAATGTGCGGAAATGGAATCAGATGCTTTGCCAAGTACATATACGACCATGATATAGTGAAAAAAGACAATATTTCAATTGAGACTCTGGCAGGCATCAAGTATGTCTATATAGAAGTAGATAAGCGTGGGGAGGCAGAGAGTATAAAGGTAGATATGGGCTATCCCTTATTTGAATCGTCAAAGATTCCCTTTGCACTAGAAAGAGGAGAAGTCTTGAAAGAGGAGATATGTATAGGCGGTGAGAGTTATTCTTTTTCTGCTGTGAATACTGGTGTGCCCCATCTAGTTATATTTGTAGATGATATTGATAATTACGATATAGATTCTTTAGGAAAGAATTTAGAAAGTCATTCGCTTTTTCCTCAAAAGACAAATGTAAATTTTGTAGAGATAATAGATAGAAAAAATATAAATATCTATACCTGGGAGCGAGGAGCAAGTAGAACTCTTGGATGTGGTACCGGCTCATGTGCTAGTGTGGTGATAGGAAACAAACTAAATCTAGTTGATAACCGAGTAGATGTAAAGACTGAAGGTGGATATTTGTCTGTAAAGATAGATGAGGATTGGAAGATATATATGTCAGGAGATGCTGTCCATATAGGAGCTGGAGATTTTTATCTCTATAGTAATATATAATTCCTGGGCCTATATACTATATAGGAGGGGATTTGGATGGATAAGTTTAAAATATTAGATTTTGAAGGGATAAAAGAAATTTTAAGTAAGATTAGTTTTAGGCAGCTTCATATTCATCACACATGGAAGCCGGCCCATAGTTCATTTGATGGGGGAAATCACATTGCCCTGCAAGCAGCTATGAAAAGCTTCCATGTGGATTTTAATGGATGGAATGATATAGGCCAGCATCTCAGTCTGATGCCAGATGGAAAATGGATAAGTGGAAGAGATTTGCGAAAAGACCCTGCTTCAATTAAGGGATGGAACAAGGGTGCCCTTGCGGTTGAAATGATAGGAAACTTTGACACAGCTGGAACTGGGGAATACAATGGACTGGGATATGACAAGCTGGAAGGAGAGCAGAAGCTGGAGATCTTAAAGCTTATAAGGTATTTTGGTGGGAGATTTGGATATGAAAGGATAGTTTTTCACAGGGAGGGTCCCGGAGTCAGGAAGACCTGTCCAGGAACTAGCTTAAATAAGGAGATGCTCATAGACGAAGCAAAGGATTTGGAAGCTTATCTAGAAGATGGAAATATTAGTCCTTGGGCAAGGGATGCCATAGATTGGGCAAGAGAAAATGACTTGGTCTATAGAATAGATCCCAAGGAAAACATAAGTTTAGAGAGGTTTTTGACAATAATGCACAGATTTAGTAAATTAAATATATAGGGTATATTGACGAAATAATATTATAATATAAAAAAGATAATAATCCCAAGGAATTCTAATGTATTTGGATAGATTTCCTTGGGACTATTATTTTCAAAAAAACCTTGACAATATGAATGTAACAGTGTACTATATAACTAACACACAAGAGGATTGAAATTTGGAGGTGAAAAAATGGAATTTAAAGACAATCTGCCAATCTACGTTCAAATAAAAAATCTAATAAAAAAGAAGATTGCCTCAGGAGAACTTAAGAAAGGAGAAAAGCTTCCATCTGTTAGAGAATTTTCAACTAAGTTAAAGACAAATCCAAATACGGTACAAAGAGCATATTCTGAACTTGAGAGAGAGGATCTTGTATTTACTCAAAGAGGCCTAGGAACTTTTGTAAGTGAGGATGAAAAGACAATACTAGAGCTTAAAAAGAATATGGCTTCAAATATAGTCAAATCCTTTCTACACGATATGATAGCTATAGGATTTAAAGAGGGTGAAATATTAGATTTAATCAAGAAAAATATTAAGGGGGAATAGGGATGGAGAATATAGTAGAGATAAAGGGATTAACAAAGTCTTATTTAAATAAAAAAGCAATCAATGATCTAAACTTAAATCTAGAAAAAGGAAAGGTAATAGGAATACTTGGGCCAAATGGAAGTGGCAAGACTACTTTAATCAAGATACTTACAGGAATACTCAGACAGTCAAGGGGTGAGGTATTGATAGATGGAGAGAAACCAGGGGCCTATACAAAATCAATAGTTTCTTATTTGCCAGATAGAAATTTTCTCTATGACTGGATGAGTGTAGAAGATGCAATTGAATTTTACAATGACTTCTATGAAGATTTTGATAAGACTAAGGCCTATGAGCTTTTAGACTTTATGAAGTTAGACAAAAAAGACAAGGTAAAGGCTCTTTCAAAGGGTATGCATGAAAAACTAAATTTGACCCTTGTCCTATCTAGAGAAGCCAAGCTATATGTACTGGACGAACCTATCGCAGGAGTAGACCCTGTAGCCCGTGATCAGATACTAGATGCTATAATTAAAAACTACAATGAAGATAGTACTATGCTAATCACAACGCACCTGGTAAGGGATATAGAGGCTGTATTTGATGAAGTTATATTTTTAAAGGATGGACAAATATATATGCAAGGAAATGCAGAAAAATTGAGAGAAGAAAAACATATGCAAATAGATGACCTATATAAGGAAATATTTGCTGAATAGGAGGATTAAAATGAGAAAATATATGAAGTATGAGATAAAGGGAACTTATAAGTTTATTCTAGGAATACTGGCTGTAGTCTTGATTGCATCATCAGTCATACAGTTTAATATCTTGAGTGAAATAAATACAATTGAAAGAACTGGTGGATTTGCAAGTGATGGATTTAGGGCCTTGACCCTGATAACATCTATCCTAGTTATATTTGGAGCTTTTTTAACGGCATTTTTCTTTATAGTTGGATCCTTTAGAAAAGAGCTATATGATGATAGGGGCTATTTGACATTTACCCTTCCCCTGACAGGTAGGCAAATACTCGGGTCAAAGTTACTAGTGTCCTTACTTTGGTATCTGGTACTAGGAGCAGGAATCGCAATCTACAACATGGTCCTAGCACTCATATTATTTGAAAATGACATTTCATATATGATAAGGACAATATTGCAGTCTATAGATATTAGCTTTATATCCCTACTTATTATAAGCATCGTATCTACTCTTGTGACATTGATTCTTATATATTTTGCAATAGCACTTAGCAGGGTCACTATAAGAAATAAAAAGATTGGAGGTATCTGGTTTCTCTTATTTATAGTTCTCAATATGATGGTTACTTTTTTGACCTATCAGTTTAGTGGTTTGCTTCCATATTATTTAAATGTGAGCGACTTCAGTATAGAGCATATTTATAATATAAGTAGCTTTATGATGGGACCAGGAAACTCTTATAGTGGTGGTATGCAAATCTTAAGCAATGGTTCAAATGCACTGATGTTTATAGGAAGTGACTTCAAACCGTATTTAAATATATTTGGAGTTTTATTTCAGATAATAGTTATAGTGGCTGGATTTTTGGGAACTGGTTACCTGATAGAAAAGAAAATAGACCTATAAATTTAGATAAAAAAAGGGTAGCTCAATTGAGCTACCTTCTATTTTCATCATCTACCCATTTTTTTGCTTTTTCTACTTCATCTTCTGTAGGAACTGAAACATTTGAACCTTCAATCTTACACTCTGTATCTGCGTAAACATCAGATTGACTTGGCTCAATTTTAGAATCTTTTTCACCCTTGTAGGATCCTGTGGTTGGTTTTTTCTTATCATCATTTAAATTTCTTTTTTCTTTATCCATTATAAATCCTCCTCTTTAGAATATATAATTTTCCTTATTTCTTACTCATAATTATATATACCCTAAACTTAAAAAATAACACATTACTTAACTTTAATTTTAAAAAACATATGGACTTTTTAAAAATAAAGATTAGAGGGTGTTTTGGAAGTCTATTAAGGGGTAAATTTTACTTAAGTAAGGGATATATTTTGACAGGAGGAGAGTTTATGGATAGAAATATAGAGATATATGATGAAGAAACAAAGGTAATAAAAAGAATAGAAGAGCTAAAAGAGCGTGGATTTAAAGAAACTGATATGTATATAATGACAGATGATGACAATGATGTTGCTATTTTGAGAGGAATGACAGGAGTAATCATCAAAGAAGATGATGATTCACTTTGGGACAGGTTTAAGAGTTTCTTATCAAGGAAAGATTCGGTTATAGATGCTTTCAATAGAATGAAGATAGATGAAGAGGATAGGGACTTCTACTATGAACAAGTTCAAAGTGGAAAGATTTTATTGTATGTGGACAAGGAGTATATCCAGTATTACAATCTACATGAAGACGGAAAATTCAGACCTATAGTACCACCAGAAGCTTCACATGATCCTGATCAAGAAGATGTAGAAAACATGTCAGAAGAAGCTCCAAAAGATATAAAAGAGGAATTTGGATTAGATAATCAACCCCCAAGTCCAGAGGAAAGAAGAGACAAGGCAAAAATAGATTTCCTGATAGAAGAAGAGAGAAATAGATTTAAGTAAAAGAAATATGCTCCCCCTAAGATATTAAGATTGCAGGAAATCTGATATCAGGGGGAGTATTTTTATATAAAATAGGAATACTATATGTTATACTATTATTAGAAAAACATATTGAGACATATTAAATAGGGGAATAGAGATGAAAGATAAAAAAGAAATAATAAATAGAATATTATCAGACACTGGAAGAGGGGTGAAGGGATATCTTAAATCTCAGCTCATTCTTGTGACTATTAGCTTTTTTACTCTACTTGTGGGCTTGAGTATTCTAGACATTAGCTTTTCTGTATTGATAGCCCTGGCTATATCCTTAGTGGATATACTTCCTGTACTTGGTTCAGGCATTGTACTGGTTCCTTGGTCTCTTATTTCTTTTATTAGTGGAAATTCTGAATTAGGAAGGGGACTGGCAATTTTATATGTCATACTCCTTGTATCCAGGCAGTTTATAGAGCCCTATGTACTTGGAAAAAATATTGGTGTTAGGCCCTTATATACATTTTTGGCAACTATAGCAGGATCACTAGTGCTAGGGCCTATAGGGATAGTGGTTGGACCACTTATAGCTGTTGTAATTACTTCTGTTTTTAAGGTATTAAAGGATAGTTAAAAGGAGATGATTTCTTGATTAGTGAGAGGCTTTTAAAAGATATAGAATTTATAGTAGAGATAGATGAAATGAAAAAAATACTTAGAAGAACGAGTGTCATAGGCGAAGATCAAAGAGAAAATGATGCAGAGCATTCCTGGCATATAGCTGTCATGGCTGTGATATTAGAAGACTACTCAAATGAAAAAATAGATATACTTAAAGTGATTAAAATGTTACTGATTCATGATTTGGTAGAAATATATGCTGGAGATACTTTTTGCTATGATATAAGGGCAAATGAAGATAAGAGGCAAAGGGAATTGGAGGCTGCTGACAAAATATATGGAATTTTAGATGAGGATAAGGGCGAGGAGCTAAGGACTCTTTGGGATGAGTTTGAAGAGATGAAATCACCTGAAGCCCTATTTGCAGCTGCTATGGATAGGATCCAACCCATGCTGAGCAATTATAACAATGATGGTGGGACCTGGAGAGAATATGATGTGAAAAAGGAAAGTATCTACAAGCGGATTGGTCCAGTAGAAGAATCTTCTAGTGAACTCTGGGCATATATGAAGTATATAGTTGAAGATGCAGAAAAAAGAGGCTTAATAAATAAAAGTAAGGAGTGATTGGAGTGGAAAAGATTCTTGTGTTTGGCAGCAAATACTGACCAGATTGCGACCCAGCGAAAGAGTATCTTTCGGAGAACAATATCAAGTTTACTTATTTAGATGTTTCAGAAGGAATGCTAAATCTAAAGAAATTCTTAAAGTATAGGGATGAGTATGCTGAGTTTGATCAGATAAAGAAAGAGGGTAGTATTGGCCTACCTTGTATAGTTATAAATGATGGAGAAAGGATTGTATTTGATCATAAGGAATTAAAAATTTAAAAGATAGAAAACAAGTAATAGATTTTAAATCACAGGGGTGATAGTATTGGAATCGATAGTTCAATGGATAGAGACACAAATTGGGATACCGCAATCCTTACAGGGTCAAATATTCAGAACCCTATTCATTATAATAATTATATCGATAATATACAGGTTTGTAAGGAAGCTACTCTATAGGACAATTGAAGATTCAAAGACTTATTATAGGGCCAAGAAATCTATAGGCTATGCCTTTGTGGCCATAGCCTTTATATTGGTAGGGAGAGTTTGGTTTCAGGGCGTTCAGTCTCTCACTACTTTTTTAGGACTTTTTTCAGCAGGCCTTGCCATTGCAATGAAAGATGTAGTCATGAATATAGCTGGTTGGCTATACATAATATGGAAGGGGCCTTTTAGGGTAGGGGATAGAATTGAAATTGCTGATGTTTCAGGAGATGTAATTGATATCCAATTATTTTCCTTTGCGCTTCTTGAGACTAGGAGTTGGATCAAGGCCGATCAGAGTACGGGAAGGATAGTTGATATTCCCAATGTAATGATCTTCAATCAACCACTCTTTAACTATAGCAAGGGAATACCTTTTGTATGGGATGAAATTCCTATTTATCTAACACTTGAGAGCAACTGGAAAAAGGCTAAGAAAATTCTTGAGGAAATAGCTGGTAGATATGGAGAAACAATTAGTGAAAGAGCAGAAGAAAGTATAAAAGAGGCATCAAGAAAATTCATGATTTATAATGCGAAATTATATCCAAAGGTTTATACCAGCATAGATAATGAAAATGGTATAACTCTTACAATAAGATATATGTGCTCATACAGGAATAGAAGGGATAGTTCCGCGAATATATACGAAGAAGTACTGGATAGTTTTAAAAACCATGAAGATATAGAATTTGCATATCCAACACAGAGAGTCTATGATAGGCCTAGGGAAAAGAAAGATAACTACAATAAAATATAAAAAACTCTTGTTTTTAATCTTGACATTAAAAACAAGAGTTTTTTTATTTGAGAACTAAGATAAATTTAAAACTTCTTTAAACTTTTCAACAAACATTTTATTTTCTTCCATAGTGCCTATAGATACTCTGATAAAATTACCTGGCATAGGTCTAATGATTACGCCTCTTTTTTGCAACTCCTCAAAAACCTCTCCGCCATTTGTCTTTATATCTACAAATATATGATTTGTTTCAGTTTTTGGATAGTCAAAGCCCATTCCATCAAATTCACTATAGAGATAGTCCTTGCCCTCAAGATTTACATCATATGATTCTTTTAAAAACCCATCATCAGAAAGTGCTGCGATGGCTGCAGCTTGGGCTAGGGAATTTACATTAAATGGCCCACGTACCCTGTTGATGTAGGAAAGTATATCACTATCCCCAAGAGTGTATCCAACCCTAAGCCCTGCAAGTCCATAGGCCTTGGAGAAGGTTCTCATGACTAATAGGTTTGGATAATCACTTAAAATCTTATGTGTATTAAATGGATAGTCAGAGCGAGTCACATATTCCCTATAGGCCTCATCTGATATGACTAGGATGTCCTTTGGAACTTTATTTAAGAAATTCATGAATTCATCTTCTGTATTCATAGTTCCAGTTGGATTGTTTGGATTACATATCCAAATTATTTTTGTCTTGTCTGTTATCTTATCTAGCATGGCATCTAGATCGAACTTTAAGTCCTTTAGAGGGACGATAACTGGAGCGCCGCTCATGATTTTTGCAGTCTGAATATAGCGAGGGAAGGTTATATCAGCCATTATTACTTCATCGCCTGGATTGATATAGGCCTTTGAAATTAGGTCTATCATCTCATCGGATCCACTACTTGGAAGAATATTACCCTCAGGAATGTTTAATTTTTCAGATATACTTTCCTTTAACAGAGTGGCATTTCCATCTGGATAAAGAGCTAATCCATCTATATTATCACTTATAGCTTTCTTTACTTTTTCAGATATCCCTAGAGGGTTCTCATTTGAAGCGAGTTTTACAACTCTTTTCAAATTATATTCTCTCATTACATCTTCCACAGGTTTTCCTGGTTCATAGGCTGAGATATCTTTTATTTGTGGTCTAAAAACAATTGACATTTTACAACTCCCCTTTCATTGATAATAGTCTAAGACTATTATCAAATAGTTAAACAAACTGATATTTTTATTTACAAAAGTTCCTTTCTCAATTGCTCTGGAGATTTTTCTGACAGCTGGCCAAAAGGAACATCAAATACAGTTATAGCTCCAGTTTTTCCTTCTTTGTAAATCTTATAGACAGCCCTAGCATATGATACCAAGACACTAGCAGTAAATTCAGGATTGCTTTTTAAGTCTAGGCTGAATTCTATTCTTTGATTGTTAGAATTGATGCTATTACCTGTCCTAATGACAAAACCTCCATGAGGCATACCTTGGTGATCTCTTTTAAATTCTTCTTCTGAAATAAATTCTACGCTAGTATCATAGGGCTCGAAATAATCTGGCATGGTTTTTATGCAATTTTCTACTTCAAACTCATCACAGTCATCATTCGTAACTACATAGCAAACTCTTTTGTGTCTTTCCTCTGGAGAGAGCTGGGGGTTGGTTCCCTTACGGACCTCTTCTATGGCATCAGGATTTGGTATGGTATATTGAACTCCGTGCTTGACTCCATCCACCCTTCTCAAGGCATCGGAATGGCCTTGACTTACACCATTTCCCCAAAATGTATAAGAAACTCCTTCTGGTAATATAGACTCTAGTAAGAGCCTATTCAAAGAGAAGAGACCTGGGTCCCATCCAGTTGCTATAAGGCTAAGTTTCTTATTAGATTTTGATACCTTATCCATCATCTGGAAATATTCAGGTATTCTTCCATGGTTGTCAAAGGCATCTACTATATTGAAATCCTTGCCAATCTCAGGAGCTTGATGATCTAGATCATTGGCTGAGCCGCCGCAAAGTATCATCACATCTATCTTATCCTTGTAATTTAGGATGTTATTTACAGAATCTGTCTTAGAGCTTGTTGATAGGCTAGCAGGATCACGTCTAGTAAAGATAGCTTCAAGCTCCAAATCGCCTGTTTGAGTGATACAACCTTCAACTCCCTTGCCCAGATTACCATATCCGACAATTCCAACTTTTATTTTTTTATTCATAAAATCACCTCCAAGAGAAATATAATATATAGTTTAACACATTAAACCGGAAATATCTAGATTTATAAGATTTAAAGGATAATATGAAATTAATTTAAAATACAGTTGCAATATTCAAGATATTCTGTTATGATAGTAGAAATTCAAACACAAATGAAAAATTCTATTACAAAGAAGAGTAGTTTAATCCTATCCTATACAGAGAGTTAAAGGCTGCTGAGACTTTAGCAAGGACGGTTTAGATGAATGGACTTTGTAGATGTTGGTGGAAATCGAGAGAGAGTATACTATTCCGGAAGCCTACCGTTATCTTAGGACAGGATATATTAGTATCCCTTAGAGTGATGCATTTAGCATAATTTAGGTGGCACCGCGAATTAAACCCTCGTCCTATTCAGGATGGGGGTATTTTTGTGTTTAAAAATAAAAGGAGGAAAAATAGATGAAAAGAGAAAGTGGATTATTTGGAGACTTTGGTGGTGCCTATGTAGATGGAGAGATGAAGCCTGTATTAGATGAGTTGGAGAATGGATTTTATGAGGCAATGCAGGATGAAGAGTTTTTAAAAGATTTGGACTATTATTTAAAGGAATATGTAGGTAGACCAAATCCCTTGTATTTTGCAAAAAGACTTACTGAAGAAACAGGTGGAGGGAAGATATATCTAAAGAGAGAAGATTTAAACCATACAGGAGCCCACAAGATCAACAATGCTATCGGCCAAGGTCTTTTGGCTAAGAGGATGGGTAAGAAAAGAGTAATTGCAGAAACAGGAGCAGGACAACACGGCGTAGCTGCAGCAACTGTATGTGCCCTTCTTGGCCTGGATTGTACAGTTTATATGGGTGCTGAAGATATTAGAAGGCAGGAATTAAATGTATTTAGAATAGAAGTTTTGGGAGCCAAGGTAGTCTCTGTAGAAGAAGGTGACAAGACACTTAAGGAGGCTGTAGATGCTGCAATGGGAGATTATGTAAAAAATAGAGAAGACACGTTTTATCTACTTGGGTCGGCTGTTGGGCCGCATCCTTTCCCAACTATAGTTAGAACTTTTCAAAGTATAATAGGAAAAGAAGCTAGAAAGCAAATACTAGAAAAAGAAGGAAGATTAGCAGATTATCTTATAGCTTGTGTAGGTGGTGGAAGCAATGCTATAGGTTTCTTCCAACCATTCTTTGAAGATATAGATGTTAAGATGATTGGTGTAGAGCCAGCTGGTAAGGGCTGAGAAAGTGGAAAACATTCGGCCAGTATTCAAAAAGGATGTGTTGGAGTAATCCATGGCTTTAAATGCTATATGTTAAATCAAGAGACTCACTCTATAGCAGCTGGTTTAGATTATCCAGGAGTTGGTCCAGAACACTCCCATTACAAGGATATTGATAGAGCAGAATATGTTTCTATAACAGATAATGAAGCATTGGAAGCGTTTTTTCAGTTATCAAAAACAGAAGGTATTATACCAGCATTAGAAAGCTCTCATGCGGTATCTTATGGAGTAAAACTAGCTGGGACTCTAGACAAGGATCAAATAGTTATAATAAATATTTCTGGCAGAGGAGATAAGGATGTAGCACAGGTTAAAG
>JARICQ010000156.1 GCA_029264075.1 Tissierellaceae bacterium
GATGTGAATTTGATCAAAAGAGATAAGTTGGCATTCGATTTAAATAAGGATTTAAAAGAAATAGAAGATTTTATAAATGAAAAGTCTAGGATCTTGCTTGCCTATGAGGAAGAATTATCGGATTTAAATAACAAATTATCTATAAGAAAATCAAGCTTAGAAAAAACTGAAAAAAAATTAGCTAGGCTAGAAGAAAAAATACTACTAATCCTTGACTATAGAGATCATTTAAAAGAAATAAGTGATAGGGAATTAGAGCTTGATATAATAAAGAAGGATTTAAAGGACCTAGAAAGAGACCTTGAAGAAACAGAAAATGAAATAGGAGAGCTATCAGACAAAAGGGATAGTTTAAATACAAATTATGAAATATGGAAGATAAATACTAAAGATATAATTAAAAAGCTCCAAGCCATATATAGTCACATGTCCTACAAGATAGAGCTAGATAGTGGCTACAGTTCCTCAAAGATCCCTGAATTTTCAATTGAAGGAGATAGACTTTTATCTATCTTAGACGAAAGGAAAATAATCCAAGAAGATATAAATAGTAAGAACTTAAAGCTGGTGGCTATTGAAAAAGATCTTGAATATTTAAGGAGAAATATAGAAACTTTTTTAGAGAACTTGGAAGAGATTAGTAGGGAATGGAAGACATATAAAGACCTAAGACTTCCACTTTTTGAGATAAACATAATAATAGAAGAGTTAAAAAGAAAAATAGAATCAAAAGAAGTTGAAAAGATAGACATAAAATCAAACTTAGATAGATCAAATGGTCAGCTTTCTATGCTGGAAAAGAGCTTAGAAAATACAGAAAGACAGATAGAGAAAGCTCATAAAAGATCAGCAGTCCTAGTAGAAAGCGAAAGCATAGAAGAAGATATCAACAATGTTCACCGGGATATAGAATCTAATTTAAAGATTCTAGAGCTTGCTGGATCAGAGCTTGAAAAAGCAAAGAAGATGAAAAATAGCTTGGAATTAAATTGGAGCAAGTTGAATCATAGGGTAGATTTGAATATATCCAAAGGAAAAATCGAAAATATATTAAAGGGGAAAATTGACAATAATGCAAATTTAGTGGTAGATGAGTGGATTTCAAAGATGACAAGAATTCAAATGGAGATCAAAGAAACTATAAATGAAGGAGAAAGATTTAGGACAAGATTTTTAAGAGAAATTGAAGAAAAACTAGAAGAGGATAAGTTGAAAATGAAGATAAAAAATGCTCTTACAGATTCTAACATATCTAATTTTACTTCCAATATAGTTTCCTTCAAGGGAATGAAAAACAATTTCCAACAAGAGCTGATCTCCTTATCCAGAGATAAAGAAAAAGCAGAAGAAGCCATGAAGCAGTGGATTGGCAGGGCTAGTATCTATGTGATTAGAATGATTGAAAGCCTAAAAGACATGACATCAAGTATGAATTATACAAATGAAAGAGAGCATATATTTCCTCTTGTAAGGCTAAAGGGCGGTGAAAGGCTTCCAAAAAATGAGGAGGAAGTTAGCTATCTTCTTAGAGAACATTTCATCAGCTCAATTGACAAAACTATAGCGGAAAATGAAAATCTAGATTTGTTGGATGATAAATTTGTAGAGGGTCTAATGGCAGACCATATCATATTTTCAAAGGCTCTTCAGGGAAGATACCCAGTACTTGAAGTATATAAGATGACAGAGAAAAATGAGTTTAGATATGCCAGACCAAGGGATGAATACTATTCTACATGGGAGGCTATAAATAAGGGTGAAGGTATATCAACAGAGGGAAGTGGTGGCCAAACTCTTTCTGTGACTACCTTTGTAAATATGATGATCATGAGTTTCAAGAAAAAACATCTAGGCAATGAAAACCCATCTACTGTTTTGATACTTGACAATCCATTTGGAAAGGCATCTGGAAGACATGTACTGGATCCTATATTTGAAATAGCAGACAAGCTACATTTTCAGCTTATTTGCTTTGCAGCACCTGAGATTATAAAGGTAGAGATAAGCGAGAGATTTCCAGTATTTTGGGAACTTAAGATTGAAGATAGAAAAGTTATTCATGGTGGAAGAATAATAAATGACTAATATAAAAATGCAACTATTATTCCCCAAGGGACTTAATAGTTGCATTTATTTCTCCTCCCGTTATCACTATGATACTGCTTATATATAGCCATACTAGAAGAATTATAATACCCCCAAGACTTCCATAAGTTTTGCCATAGTTTCCAAAGTTGTTCACATAGAAAGAAAATAGACCTGAGATAATGATCCACCCAATAGATGTGAATATAGCTCCAGGAAGTGTGTGTTTGAATTTAATCTTGTTGTTTCTAATTGATGGGCTAAACTTATATAAGAGGGTAAAGGTAAGAATCATAAAACCTACTGATATGATTATTCTAAGATATTTCCAAATTATTATAAATTTTTCAGTAAGACCTATATAATCAAATATCATGTTTCCAATAATTTCTCCAAAGACAAGAGTAGCCAATACTATTAGAAGAAGGACCAATAAAGCTAGAGTGAACAATATAGCAACTCCCCTAAGTTCTATATAGGATCTTTTCTCTTCTACACCATAGGCTTTGTTTAGCGATTTGATAAGTGACATTATACCTCTAGAAGCAGCCCATATACCCGTGATAGCACCAAGAGACAAGAGTGTGTCGCTGCTTTTATTTATAGTTTCAGAGAGTAGTTCTGTGATTAGCCTTTGAGTATCTGAGGGAAGTATAACTATTAAATTTTGAAGCACATCATCTCTTGCTATAGGTGTGTAGCTAAGTAAATTTAAAAAGAATATAATAAATGGAAAAATAGATAGTATCAGGTAGTAGGCTAGCTGTGCACCCATAGCAGTTACACTATCCTCTTTCATTCTATATAGCAAGTCCTTTATAAACAATTTAGTCTTCACCGTATATTTATTAGCCATATCCTCACCTCTTTCAATCTTACTTAAGTCTACCATTAAAAAGAATAAATTTGAAGTTTAATTTAAAATATTAAAGCCTGATTATTAGATAAGGACATGAGAAATTAAATTCAATTTTCCATGCCCTTATCTAATATTTCTTGCATTGATTACTTGTATTCAAGCTTATTTGTGTCTATTTTAAATAACTTTCAAACCAATCTCTTATTTCTTCTAATCTTCTTATCCTATGTTTTGGCTTACCAGATCTACTTAATTCGTGGTTTTCCTCTCTAAACATCACAAGTCTTGCATCCACGCCGTGATACTTTAAGGATGAAAACATCTGAAGCCCTTCAGGTGTCCAACACCTATAGTCTTCCTCTGAATGTATAAATAGGGTTGGCGTGGTCACCTTATCTGCATACTTCATAGGAGAGTGGAACCAAAGTTTATCTGGGTCAGTCCAAGGTGTAGTAGCTTGCTGGTCATCTGAAAAGAAGTAGCCTATATCGCTAGTGCCAAAGAAACTTATCCAGTTGGATATACTTCTTTGAGAAGCTGCTGCCTTAAACCTATCCGTGTGACCTATTATCCAATTAGTCATAAACCCACCATAAGAACCACCAGTGACTCCTACATTATCTTTATCTATAGATGGATATTTTTCAAGGACAATATCTGTAAATTTCATTATATCATCGTAGTCTATAGTGCCATATTTGCCTCTTATATCAGCAAAGTGATTTCCCTTTCCGTCACTTCCTCTTGGATTACAGAAAAATACTAGATATCCCTCATTAGCCCAATACTGCATCTCATGGTAAAAGATCTCTCCAAATACAGTCTTTGGACCCCCGTGGATATTGAGTATTGCAGGGTATTTCTCCCCTTTTTTAAAGTCTATTGGCTTAATTACCCAACCGTCAATATCTATGTCGTCATTTTCAAAGCTCAAATGTTCAGGGAGGGATAGTCTTTTCTCCTTCAAAACCCAATCATTAAAGTGACTTAGCTGCTTCTCTTTTCCACCTTCCAGCTTATATAGCTCCTGCAAATGTAGGCCTCTGAGACCTATAAACTGGATTAAATCTTCCTTCACATCGAAGCCATCTACACTACCCTTACTCTCACTAAGGACTTCCATATTCCCATCGAGATCGATACTATTTATATATGAATTGTAGCCGTTTGTTGTGGTAAAGTAAAGTTTGCCATTTTCTACCCTCATAGATTTAGTCTGTCCATATCTACAGTCTGATCCAACTGAGCTCCAAAGACTGAAATCAAAATCAGGGGGACTGATTTTCTCAACCTTTTCCTCCATATCCATAGCATAGATCTCAGGGTTTTGATTTAATCCATGTGACTTCATATCATGGCCTGCAAATACTATACTATGGCCAATAAAATCAGCGAAGCTGTAGGAGAAGTCCTTGCGATGACTTATCTTTTTTAGTATGTCTTCTTTTATATCATAAGAGTATATATCAGATTTGACTTGCATTTTATCCATATAGGAGCTAGCAATGAAAATCATTTTATCTTTTTCTTTATTTAATTTAAAAACACCGACATCTGTATACTCATCTGTTAAAGTTTTAAATGACTTATCTTCTAAATTATATAGATATAATCTATTTCTTTTTTTATTTGTAAATCCGATACCATTTGACCAATATGGGATCTCATCCAATACTTCATAGTCTTTATCTTCTTTTCTTTTATTTAAGTAATCTTCTTTTTCTTTGATGCCCAAATCTTTTGTATTTTTATAATTAGGATCAAAAGTGGCAGAGAGGATTATTTTATTTTCATCTAAAAACTTATAGGTGTTTACATTTAGTGGAATTTCAAAATCTTTCTTAGCCTCTCCACCCCTTATATTGATCTTATAAAATGATGTGAATTCCTCTCCATCTTCTTTTCTTTTTTTATCTTTTTCGTCTCTTATAGCTGGAAATACTATATTTTCAGAATCCTTCCATATAAAGCCTCTTTCATCACCAAAGCTAGTTAACTGTATGGATTTTTCATGCTTGTTGTCACAGACATATATATTAGATAAATATTTATTTTCTTCTAAATCTGCTTGATGAAGTACAAACCCAGTATGCAATCCATCTGGAGATATTTCTATTCCAGATAAAAACTTATATTCTATAAAATCCTCTAATTTAAGCTTGTCCACATAAATTCCTCCATTATACTTTATTTTCCCTAAGAGCATCTATCTCTATTACTTTTCCAGCCTTAGAAACTTCATCTTTGGATAGTAAATAATTTACTGTTTTCTTTCCAAGACTTGTTAGGACAATTTCGTAGCTTGGATAAAGGCTATAGTCAATTATACCCATATACCTTAAATACTGATAATAGTGAAAGAAAAAATCGCTGTCTATAGATGCATTTGGAAACACTTCTAACATCTCGTATTTTTTATTTTTTTCCAATGAAGATAGAAACTCGAGGAGATCTTTTTTATATTTTCCAAAAGTTTTTTCTCCTTGGAATTCATCTATGGTTTCTATAAAATCCTTGCTCCAAATATAGTCAAAAAATAGGGTGAATTTCTCTTCATCTCTAAGCTTTAAAAAGCTTACACCCTTAGCGGTTGAATGAAGTTTCCCCTTTTTTACTTCACATAGGCCTAAGTGTATAGATATATTATAATATAGGTCAATCAAGGGGAAGTCAGATTGATTTGGTGCTTTTTTATTTGTTTTTTCAGATAGATCAAGGAGACTGTTTATCTCTTTTAAATGAACTCTTTTAATCTTCTTAGACTTTTCAGTAAGTCCTAGGGGGGAGTTTGTTGTATAGAGAATAAATTTGTCGAAATCAATTATAGGTATAGAATAAAAGTCGCTAAATTCTCCCTTTATAGCATTATAAAATCTTTCATCAATTTTAAATGGTAGTTTTACTCCTGACAATAGATTCATGAAATAAAATCTATTCTGGCTAATTTCTAAAATACTATTATAGGACTTATTATATTTCTTATTTTTGTTATTTAGAAATCCAAGGTATAACTTTAGGGAGGATATGTAGGCATTTAATACCTTATTGGACATTATAAGCCCATCTTTTATTGCTGAATGAAAAAACAAACTTAAGTCCACTTGATTAAGATTATATAGAGACAAATCTTCTTCTCCTAGGTAATATTCAAATAAATCAATCAGACTTGATATTATTCTATCTGAATTATAATTTTTCTTTTTAGAATTTAAATAATCTTGAAATTCTTCGATCTCATCATAGAATACAGAGGATATATCATATTCAAGCTCCATAGCTTCAAAAACACAGTTTGTATATATTGTATATAAGTTGATACTATGATTTTTAAGATAGAGCTGCATATTTAAATCAGGAAAAACTCCTCTTAGGTTATTAAAGTCTACAAATATCTCTCTTATAAATTCATCTTTTACAGAATTTGGAAGATAGCTTATACTACCTACAAATGTATTTAATCCAAGTAAGTTTGCAATCCTACTAAATATTAAGTCGCCAATATCTACAACCTGGGCAAGATCTTCTTCCCACACCAGTTCTTCTTTGTTTTCAAGCAGGTTCTTCAAGAGTAAGAATCCATTATCTATACTTATGATTTCAAACAATGAAATGTTAGAATCGTTCCTAGCTTCCAATATTTTGACTTCATCAGCATTTAAACTATCCCTATTCTCACTGAGATATGAGTCTATAAATGAATTGCCATCCTTATCTAAAAAGTCAAAACTAAGCCATAGGTCAAAAGCTATATTGTGACTAAAAAAATCCTCATGAAAAAATCGCAGCTCTTCTATTACGCTAGGTTTCTCCATTTCGTTAGATATATATTTAAGCAGTTTTTTTGTAACTGCTAGATTTGTATTTTGTATTTTTTTGTATTTTGCTTTATTCATATTTCCTCCTAAAACTTGCGTACAAGATTGTGATAAAAACTATGCTATGTACTAATGTTAGTTTATATTATAGATTATTGCAAGATAAACTTTGAATAAAAAATAAACCCCACTAGTGAGGTTTATTTATCAAATAAGAAGCAAGAAACAAAATGGTCTTTTTCTATTTCTACCAGTTCAGGATCTATATTGTCACATTTATCCATCCTATAAGGGCATCTTGGAGCAAATCTGCATCCTGGAGAAGGATTTATTGGAGATGCTATTTCACCCTTTAGTAGGATTTTATCTCTTTTCACCTTTAAACTAGGGATAGGAATTGCTGACAATAATGCTTTTGTATAAGGATGCATGGTATTTTCAAACAGCGCGCTAGAAGGGGCTTTTTCTACTAATTTGCCTAAATACATAACTGCTATAGTATCAGAAATATGTTTTACTACAGATAAATCATGAGTGATAAATAAGTAGGTTAAACCAAATTCTTCTTGCAAATCTTGCAAAAGATTTAGAACCTGTGCTTGTATAGATACATCTAAGGCAGATACAGGTTCATCTGCTACTATGAATTTTGGATTTAAAGACAAGGCTCTTGCTACACCAATTCTCTGTCTTCTACCACCATCTAATTCATGGGGATAAGAGTTTATTAAACTTTGTGATAGGCCAACAGTATCCATCAATCTACTTACTTCTTTTTGAATAGATATTTTATCCTGATCTCCTATCTTGTGAATAATTAAGGGTTCTCCTATTATTTCAGAAACAGACAACCTTGGATTTAGAGAGGAGAAAGGGTCTTGAAAGATAATTTGCATCTCTCTTCTCATCCTGGCAAGATCTTTTTTACCCATATTAATTATATCTTTTCCTTCAAAACTTACAGACCCATCTGTAGCTTTCAAAAGTCTAAGTATAAGTCTACCAGTAGTAGATTTACCACATCCAGATTCTCCTACTAGACCCAATGTTTCACCTTTATTGATTTCAAAATTTATATCGTCAACTGCATGTAAGAGACCCTTAGGAGTATCAAAATACTTTTTCAATCCAGCAACTTTTAAAATAGCTTCCGTCATTATAATACCTCCTTAGGCTCTACAAGACCTTCATATATCAAGCACCTAACCTGATGATTTCCACCTACATCTGTAGTAAGGGGATCCTGCTTGCTGCAGATAGGATCAGCATGTGGACATCTAGGATGAAACTTACATCCTGATGGTAAATCAGTTGGCTCAGGCATAAGGCCTTTTATAGGGTCAAGTCTATTAACATTTTTATCTAAACTGGGTATAGAACCAAATAAGCCAACTGTATAAGGATGCTTAGGTTCTTCAAATAAATCTTCGATAGCTGCATATTCTATAATTTCGCCTGCATACATTACTGCAACCTTATCACAAATTTCAGCAACTACTCCTAGGTCATGAGTGATCAGTATCATAGCAGTTGAAAACTCTTTTTTTAAGTCTCTCATAAGTTCCAATACTTGTGCTTGAATGGTAACGTCAAGTGCAGTAGTAGGTTCATCGGCTATAAGAAGGCTTGGATTACAAGCTAAGGCAATAGCTATGATAACTCTTTGCTTCATTCCACCAGAAAATTCATGTGGATAGTTATTGGCTCTTTCTTTGGGGATACCTACAAGTTCCAACATGGTTTCAGCTCTTTCTATAGATTCTTTAGCACCAACTTCTTGGTGGATTCTTATACCTTCTGCTATTTGTTCAACAACTGTCATTACAGGGTTCAATGAAGTCATAGGATCTTGGAATATCATAGATATCTGGTTTCCTCTAATTTGTCTCATTCTTTCTTCTTCAACCTCTAATAGATTTTCTCCATTAAAGTGTATATCGCCGCTAATTATTTTACCAGGTGGGTTAGGAACCAATCTCAAGATACTTAAAGCTGTAGTAGTTTTTCCAGCTCCAGTTTCTCCAACTAAGCCCAAGGTTTCTCTTTTATTCAATTCAACATTAAATCCATTAACAGCCTCTACTACACCTTCATCAGTGATGTAGTGGACTACTAAGTCTTTAATCTCTAGGATTTTATTGTCATCCATCTTATATCTCCTCCTTTACTGTTTTAATCTCGGATCTAATGCATCTCTAAGTCCGTCACCCAATAGGTTTAAAGATAGTATAGTAATCATAATAGCGATTCCTGGGAAAGTAGTTATATGTGGTGCATGTCTTAAAAACTCTCTACCATCAGAAAGCATAGCTCCCCATTCAGGCTGTGGCTTTGGAATTCCAAGGCCTATAAAAGCTAATCCTGATGTAGATAAAATAGCACCAGCTACTCCCAAAGTTCCTTGAACGATTACAGGCGCCAATGCATTAGGGATAATGTGCTTTCTTATTATCCTAGAATCCGTAGCTCCTATAGCCCTTGCAGCTTCTATAAATTCTTCATCCTTTACAGTGATAACGGAAGCCCTTACAATCCTTGCATATCTAGGTATAGAAGAAACACCTACTGCAATCATTAGATTGAACAAATTCCCTCCCAAAGCTGCTACAATTGCTATTGCAAGCAAGATGCTTGGGATAGCGAGAAATACATCCATAATCCTCATAATAGTATTATCAATTCTGCCACCATAAAAACCTGCAATTGCTCCTAATAATCCTCCGATTATAAGTGCAAAACCAACTGCTACGAAACCTACTAGAAGTGATACTCTAGAGCCATGAATGATTCTAGCAAAAATATCTCTTCCTAAATGATCTGTTCCTAGCCAATTACTGGAACTAGGGCCTTGTCTTCGTATAGCAGTATTTTGTTGTATAGCTACATCATCATAGTCAGCTATTACATTAGCGAATATGGCAAATAAAACTAGTATTATTAAAATTCCTAAACCGACCATGGCCAATTTATTTTTTTTGAGTCTTCTCCAAATTTCAGCTAATTGACTTCTTTTTTTTGTTGTCTTTACTTCTATTCCATTAATCATTTCTTTATTATCCACGAGATTGCCTCCTTAAACATTTTATTGATATTGAGATTTGATTCTTGGATCTAGGTAGGCGTATAAAACATCAATAAATAAGTTTACTATACTAAATGTTAATGACAAGAATATTACTGATGCCAGTACAGTAGGTGTATCTTTTCTCCTTATAGATTCAACCATAAGTCTACCTATTCCAGGCCAGGTAAAGACTGTCTCTGTAAGTACAGCTCCTCCTAGCAATGATCCAAACTGCAGACCTATAATGGTAACTATTGGAATTAATGCATTTTTCAAAGCATGTTTATTTATTACTTCTTTTTCAGGTACACCCTTGGCCCTAGCCGTTCTTATATAGTCCTGTCTAACTACTTCCAACATAGAGGAACGAGTCATCCGTGTTATTATTGCTGCTACACCTGTTCCCAGTGTAATTGCTGGAAGGATTAAACTAGTGAATCCAGCATCTCCGCCCGAAGGCAAGACCCCAAGATTTACAGAAAATAGTAGTATCAGCATCAACCCTAGCCAAAAGTTAGGCATCGAAACTCCTAATAGTGCTAATATCATTGCCACATTATCCGTTATACTGTATTGTTTTGTAGCTGAAATAATTCCTACTGGAATACCAATTGCGATGGCTATAATCATTCCTGCAATTGTTAATTTTAATGTTGCTGGAAATCTAGCAAATACCTCATCGAAAACAGGATTTTTAGTATTATAAGAAGTCCCAAAATCACCTCTAGCAGCATTTCCTAAAAAGGTAAAGTACTGCACAAAAAAAGGATCATTTAAACCCATTTCCTCTCTTAGCTGTTCAACTGCTTCTTCAGGAGCACTTTCTCCTAAAATTAATTGAGCTGGATCTCCTGGTGTAAAGTGCATAATTGTAAAAACTATAAAAGTAACTCCAATAATAACTGGTATTAAATATAGGAGTCTTCTTAAAACATATTTATACATAATTATTCCTCCAATTTGATATAGAATATCCTAGCCTAATAACTATTAACAAGGGTCCTTCAAATCTTAAAGGAAGAAGGACCCTTATTATATTGTTAGAAATTATTTAAATGTTGCTGGATAAGCTCTATGATGTCCTGCTGGATGCATTCTAAAGCCATCTACATAATTTTGGCTACCTATGTTTTGAGTTTGGAAATACAAGAAGATTTGTGGAGCTTCATCTACTATTATTTGCTGAGCTTGAGCATAAGATTCAAATCTTTCGTCTGGGTCGCTTGAAGTCCTTCCTTCATCCAACAATGCATCTACTTCTGGATTGTCAAAGAAAGTTCTGTTTCCAGCTCCACCATGTTGACTACTATGATAGAGTGCATATAGACCGTAGTCAGCATCTCCGGTAACTGCAACCCAACCTAGTATAAACATATCGTGCTCACCTGCAGATGTTCTTTCAAGATATGCTCCCCATTCTACAATTTCCATTGTAGCTTCAATTCCGACATCAGATAAATGCTGTAGAACTATCTCAGCAATTTTTATCCTTACAGGGTTGTCATTTGTCCAGATAGTAGTTGTGAATCCATCTGGGAATCCAGCTTCTGCCAGTAATTCTTTAGCCTTTTCAGGATCAAAATCATATCCTTCTAAGTCTGTATTGTAACCAAATACCTTATCATTAATAGGTCCAGTAGCTCTTGTACCAGCACCTTCTAATACAACATCAATAATCTCTTCAACATTTATTGCATGGTTTATAGCTTTTCTAACTCTTATATCATTGAAAGGCTCCTTGTTAAGATTGAAACCAATATATGCTGTAGATAAGGATGGTTCCTCAACCAAAGTTAGATTTTCATTTTCGCTAACAGTGCTTTTGTCAATCGGTTCTATATCATATGCAACATCGACTTCTCCAGTCTCTAAACCAATAGTCCTATTAGTTCCTTCTGGAATATTTCTGAAAATAAGATTCTTTATAGATGCTGGACCTTGATAGTAGTCATCAAATCTTTCAAGAGTGACCCTATCTCCAGCATCACGACTTACAAACTTGAAAGGACCAGTTCCTATTGGATTGTTGCTGTACATATCTCCAGCATCTGTAACAGCTTTTTCATTAAATATTGATGCTGCTGTATGAGATAAGTGAGCTAGTAGAGGTCCAAAAGGCTCCGTAGTTGTAAGAATAACTGTATAATCATCTTCAACTTCTACAGACTCTAGCGCTCCAACTATATGACCAACTTCTCCAGATGCCATCATTCTTTCAAGACTAAACTTAACATCACTAGCCTTTAATT
>JARICQ010000071.1 GCA_029264075.1 Tissierellaceae bacterium
AAACCATTTATGGACTTCATCAACTCTGAGGTTAGATATACTTCACTTAGAGCAACCTTCCCTGAGCTAGCAGATGAATTATTTGCAGCAGCAGAAGAAGATGCAAAAGATCTTTACCAGAAATTTAAAAAATTAGAAGATTAATAGAAGCATTGTAAATAGCAATATAGAATAATAGAATTGCATAAAGCACAATTCAATAAAAAGGTTATCCTTCGGCCGAGGATAACCTTTTTTAGTTTTACATATAAGAACAAAAAATAAACAAGGCATGATTAATCCTACAAATAATTCAAATGTAAAATATTGCCTAAGTCCTCTTGATAAAAATAATATGCTTTAACTTTAGATTAGTATAAATTGTATAAATTTGTTATAATATAAGGAGAACAATAGAGGGGTGTTTTTATTTGGGAAAAAAAGAATTAAAAGACATACTAAAAGATAAATCTTTTGGAGAAATATTATATGATGAAGAGATGAAAAACCATACCAGCTTTAAAATAGGTGGACCCGTTGATGCAATGATAATACCTACTAATGAAAAAGAAGCAATAGATACGATAAGATTTTTAAGAAACAACAATATAGATTTTATACTCATGGGAAATGGAAGTAATATGTTAGTTAGAGACGGTGGAATAAGAGGAGTAGTAGTCAAAATAGGTGAAGGATTTGATCAGATAGATATAAGTGGAAAGAAGATATACTGCCAGGCAGGAGCTCTTCTTTCAAAAATCAGTAGCCTAGCACTCGAAAATAATCTTAAAAATTTTGAATTTGCATCTGGAATTCCAGGCACCATAGGTGGCGCAATGGCAATGAATGCTGGTGCATATGGTGGAGAGATGAAGGATGTGGTTTCAAAAGTCAGGGCAATGGACCAAAAAGGTGAGCTCCACGAATATACAAATGAAGAAATGAATTTCAGATATAGGAATAGTAGAGTATGGGATGAGGACCTTATAGTGCTTGGGGTAGAGCTAAGCTTGGAAAAGGGAGACTACAAGGGAATAAAAGATGTTTTAGATGATTTAACCTACAAGAGAACCTCAAAGCAACCACTTGAATATCCAAGTGGTGGAAGTACCTTTAAAAGACCAGAAGGCTACTATGCAGGTAAGCTTATAGACGATGCAGGTCTTAGAGGACTTAGGTACAATGGTGCCATGGTATCTGATAAGCATTGCGGATTTATAATCAATGTTGAAGATGCTAGGTGTAGTGATGTCCTTCATTTGATTGGGGTAGTTAAAAAAATAGTGATGGACAAGTTTGGTGTAGAACTCGAAAGGGAGATAAAGCTAATAGGAGATGAATAGATGATAAAAGTACTAGGAGATTATCATACCCATACTATATATAGCAGTGGATATAAAGATGTAGGCACCCATGCCGTAGGTACTATAAGGGATAATGCAGAGGCAGCACTTAAGAAGGGGTTAAAAGAGCTAGTAATCTCCGACCATGGACCAGGACACTATCTCTACGGAGTAAGGAAGAAAAATATACCCATCATGAGAGAAGAGATAGATAGATTAAATGAAGAATTTCAGCCCCAAGGTCTCAATATATTACTTGGCGTAGAGTCAAATATAATAGGCATAGATGGAAGACTTGATGTAGATGATGAAGTTTTAGAACAAATTGATTTTTTAACTATGGGATATCATTATGGTGCTACACCTAGAAGGATTGTAGACGGATTTTACCTCTATATCCTTAATCCACTTACAAAAATCTTTAGGCTAGGAAGGAAAAGAATCAGGGATATAAATACGGAGGCCTATATCAAGGCACTTGAAAAATATCCAATAGATATGATTTCACATCCTGGATCCAAGGCAGAAATAAATATAGTAGAGGTAGCTAGAGCGGCTGCTAAAACTGGAACTGCTTTGGAGATAAGTTCAAAGCATAGTGAGCTTTCGGTTGAAAGTATAAAACTTCTCCTAAATGAAGATGTTAAATATTTAGTGAATAGTGACGCACATAGGCCTGAAGATATAGGAAATGTAGAAAATGCAATTTACAAGGCAAGGGAGGCAAAGCTGCCTCTAGATAGGATTAAAAATATAGAACTATTATAGGAGTGTAAAAATGGATTTTTTAGTCATTACAGGAATGTCAGGAGCAGGCAAATCTCAAGCGATGAATGTCTTAGAAGATAGGGGATACTACTGTATGGATAATCTTCCGCCGGCTCTACTTACAAGCTTTGCGAATCTTTGTTTGGAATCGGAGGAAGAGATAGATAAGGTAGCAGTCGTGGTAGATATTCGCTCAGGTGAATTCTTTGATCACTTATTCAAGGGGCTCCAAGGGCTCAATGATATGGGCATATATCACAAGATACTATTTTTAGACGCACAGGAAGATATACTTGTGAAAAGATTTAAAGAGCTCAGAAGACCCCACCCCTTAAATCCAGAGGGAAGTATAATAGAGGGAATAGGAGAAGAAAAGAAGCTCTTATACGATATAAAGAGAAGAGCAGATCATATAATTGACACATCCAATTTGACACTTGGAATGTTAAAGGAAAAGATAAATAGAATATTGTCAAGAGGAGAAAAAGATAGAAGCATTTCTGTATCCATAATATCCTTTGGATTCAAAAATGGTACCCTTCTTGATGGAGATCTCGTATTTGATGTGAGGTTTATACCAAATCCTTACTATATACCAGAGCTTAAGGAGCTCAATGGTACTGACCAAACAGTCAAAGACTATGTATTAAAATGGCCTCAGACAAAGATATTTATATCCAAATCTGTAGACATGCTGGAGTTTTTAATCCCCCACTATACAGTTGAAGGAAAAACACAGCTTATAGTTGGCATAGGATGTACTGGTGGTAGGCATAGGTCGATTGCAATATCTGAGGAAATTGGAAGTATACTAAGGAAAGATGGTCATAGGGTATCTGTCGAACATAGGGACACAAGGATAGGGGATTAAAATGAAAAACTTAGCATTAGAAAACAAATTAGAATCTGGACCTAGAGTAGTGGTTATAGGTGGAGGTACAGGTCTTTCCATACTCCTTAGGGGACTTAAAAAGTTTACCTCAAATATCACAGCAATAGTTACTGTTGCTGATGATGGTGGAGGCTCAGGGGTTCTTAGGGAAGACCTTGGTATGCTGCCACCAGGAGATATTCGCTCATGTCTTCTTGCACTTGCAAACACAGAGCCAACCATGGAGAAATTGCTTCAATATAGATTTACTGATGGCATGCTCACGGGTCAAAACTTTGGTAATCTCTTTATAGCAGCCATGAGCTCTATATATGGAAGTTTTGAGGAGGCTATCAGAGAAACCAGCAATGTTCTTGCTGTAACTGGCAAGGTCCTTCCCATGACCCTAGAAGATGTAACATTGTGTGCAGTACTAGAAAATGGGGTGACAGTAAATGGAGAATCCAGAATACCTGTTGATGCAATTAAAAATGGAAGCAGGATAGATCATATATATATGGATCCAAAAATATCTAATCCACTTGATGAATCAGTTGAAGCAATTATAGATGCTGATATAATAGTGCTGGGACCTGGCAGTCTTTATACTAGCGTTATACCAAATTTACTTGTAAATCACATAACAGATACCATACATTATTCTAAGGCAAAAAAGGTATACATAGCAAATGTAATGACCCAGCCTGGAGAAACGGATAAATATTCACTGACAGACCATGTAGATGCAATACTCAAACATAGTAGAGAAGATTTCCTGGACTATGTAATAGGAAACACAGAAGATATACCCTTAGAGACTTTAAATAAATATATAAAGGATGGTTCAAAACCAGTATTAATTGAAAAAAATCATTCAGAAGTACTGGAAAAGAAAAACATAAAACTTATAGGAGACAAATTAATTGATGTAGAGAAAAGTTATATAAGGCATGACAATATTCTCCTAAGCAAGATATTGATAGATATTGCCAATGATGACTAAAGAAAAACAGCTAGTGAAGGCTTAGTCCACTGGCTGTTTTTCTTTATATGAAAATTTATAGCTATTTAGTCAAATATGCTAGTCCAAGCTTTATAGTGTTTTCAATCGCATCTTGATGGGTCCTTTCAAAGCTATGGCTGGCATCTACTCCAGGACCTATGAGTCCCGCCTTAAAGTCATAGCCTGCCCTAAGAGCTGCAGAAGCATCTGATCCATAGTATGGATAGATATCAACTTGATAGTCTAATTCTTCATCCTTAGCGAGTCTTACTAGCCTTTTTCTAAGTTCAAAGTCATAAGGTCCAGAGCTGTCTTTTGCACAGATAGTGACTGAAAACTCATCTGAACTCTGCCCTTGCCCAGGTGCTGCCATATCAACTGCAATAAATTCAAAGGTTTTTTCAGGAATAGATGTCGATGCACCATGTCCGACCTCTTCATAGGTCGAAATAAAGAAATTAGTTGTATATTTTGGTTTGATTTTGTTTTCTGTTAAATGTTTGGCTATTCCAAGGATGGCTATGACCCCAGCCTTATCATCTAGATGTCTTGATTTAATAAAACCCGATCCAGTTATAGTAGTCCTAGGGTCGAAGCTTACAAAGTCTCCTACATTGATTCCAAGCTTTAATGTATCCTCTTTCGAGTCAACCTTTTCATCAATTCTAATCTCCATATTTTCAGCATTTCTTTCTATAGTCTTTGTTTTTTCACCATGGACATGGGAAGATGCTTTTGTAGTCAGTATAGTTCCTGTATAAGTCTTACCTTCCATAGTTTCTATAAGCACATGTTCACCTTCAATTGTGCTCCAGACATAGCCGCCTAGTTGAGAAATCTTAAGTTTACCATTCTCCTTTATTTCCTTAACCATGCCACCTAGAGTATCTACATGGCCTGAGAGTGTTACTTCTTTGTCCGTATTTTCACCTTCGATACTAGCTATAAGAGCTCCCTTAGTAGTTCTCCTAGTTTTTATACCTAGTTCTTTAAATCTTTCTTCTACAAATTCAACTGCATTTTCCGTATTTCCAGTTGGACTTGGGATTTTTAGCAGTTTTTCTAGATTTTCTAATATATAAGTCAAAACTATCTCCCCTTTTCATA
The DNA here is from genome assembly GCA_029264075.1 of Tissierellaceae bacterium. Classification (GTDB taxonomy): domain Bacteria; phylum Bacillota; class Clostridia; order Tissierellales; family Tissierellaceae; genus JARICQ01. The sequence continues at coordinate 5,072 of JARICQ010000071.1, forward strand.
TTTATGACTATATTATATACCATTGGATATATAATTCAAAATATTATAATAGGAAATTTTTAGCATATATCTCCTAAATATAGTATAATTAATATATTAGTATAATGAAGGAGATTATTTATTATAAATCGGGAGTGGTTAAGTTGATAGAAGAAACTAGTGCTGGAGGTGTTGTGATTTTTAGGAATACTATACTATTATTGAAAAAGTTTAATGGTGATTGGGTATTGCCTAAGGGAAGAATAGAAAAAGATGAAACTGTTAGAGAAACAGCAATCAGGGAAGTATTAGAAGAAAGTGGAGTTAAGGCTAAAATAGTCAAATATATAGGGATGGTCCACTATAAGTTTAAAAACACTCAAGAAGATGATACGGTCTACAAGACTGTGCACTGGTATGTGATGAAGACTAATTCCATGGACTGTACTCCACAGAAAAAAGAAGGATTTATAGATGCGAGGTTTGTTCATATGGATAAGGCTGAAGAATTAGTTAGATATGAAGACGAAAAGAAAATAATATTAAAGAGTTTAAGAATCATGAAAATGTAGTTTAGGAGGTTTAGGACCATGTCATTTTCAGCAAAGACAAAAAATGAATTATCTAGGATAGTACTAGAAAAAGACTGTTGTCCTATGGCGGAGTTAGCTGCACTTGTTAGAATGAATGGAACCATACAGATTTCAGGACTTAAAAATGTAAATTTAAAGTTTACAACTGAGAACGCTGCTATAGCAAGAAGAATATTCACACTTTTAAAGGATATCTATAAAGAAGATATAGAAGTTATGGTTAGAAGAAACAAGCAACTCAAGAAAAACAATAATTATCTTATATATATTAACAACAAGGATATATCCAAAAAGGCTCTAAGAGATGTAGCTTTTATTACAAAGGAGAACAATTTATTTAACCCCAATTATAAGATACCTAAAAGATTAATTAGAAAAAGATGTTGTAAGAGATCATATATAAGAGGAGCATTTTTGGGTGGTGGATCTATCACAAACCCAGAAAAAACTTATCATCTAGAGTTTGTGACAGGAAGTGAGGACCATAGCAATGATCTGATGGATTTGATCAACAGTTTTGGATTAAACTCAAAAATAGTCCTTAGAAAAGAATACCGGGTAGTATATATAAAGGAAAGTGAGCAAATATCAGATCTATTAAATATAATAGGAGCCCATCAATCACTTTTGAAGTTTGAAGATATAAGAGTTTTAAAAGATGTGAGAAACAATATAAATAGATTGGTTAACTGTGAGACAGCTAATCTAGGAAAGACTATCAATGCTTCTATGAGGCAGGTAGAAAGTATAAAAAAAATAATGAATACTATAGGCCTTAGCAGCATACCAGACAATTTAAGGGAAGTAGCTGAGTTGAGGCTGGAATTTAGAGACTCGACACTCAAAGAATTGGGAAGCATGTTAGATCCTCCAGTGACAAAATCTGGAGTCAACCATAGATTGAGGAAATTAGAAAAAATAGCAGAAGAAATTGGAGGAAATTAAAAATGTCAACAGTAATAATTACAAATAATCCATATGTGTATGAAAAATATAAGGATAAGAGGGAAGTATTATTTAAAGAGGAGTTCAATTATATAGATATGCTAGAATTTGTTAGAAATAGAGTCCATGAGGGATACGAACTATTAACCCATCCACTATCAGGTAGTGTAAAGCCAAATGAAACACCCTACAAAACCATAATGATGTCAAATAAAAAAGGTCAACTGGATAGCAGTGGTCTTTCCATAGTAGAAGAAAGCATACTGACAGCTAAAAAATTCATGACAGACAAGCCGACCCCAGATTGGACTGAAGGCATTTTAGATGATTTTAGAGTGATAGATCTATCACTCATAGAAAATGCAATCGATAAATTAGGTCACTAACTGCAATGATTTCCCTCTAGAGGGAAATTATTTATATAAATAATCAAGAAAGGAAATGCTATGAAATATAAGGATAAATTTGCTCACCTACATGTGCATACAGAATATAGCTTATTAGATGGTTCCATAAAGATAAAAGATTTAATCTCTAGGACCAAAGAGCTTGGAATGGATTCGATAGCTATTACAGACCACGGTTCCATGTTTGGAGTCATACAATTTTATAAGGAAGCTAAAAAACAGGGTATAAATCCTATAATAGGATCTGAAGTATATGTAGCTATAGATAAATATACAGACAAGGAGCCAAAAGATAAGAGTCAGTATCATTTGATATTACTAGCAGAGAATCAAGAGGGATATCAAAATTTGATGAAAATAGTTTCCGAAGCCTATGTCAATGGATTTTACTACAAACCTAGAGTAGACCACGATATTTTAAGAAAATATAGCAAGGGAATAATAGCTCTTTCAGCCTGCCTAGGAGGAGAAGTTCCAAGACATATACTAAACAACAATATTGAAAAAGCAGAGGAAATTGCTCTAAAATACAAGGAGATATTTGGAGAAAATAATTTCTTCTTAGAACTTCAAGATGCAGGGATGGAAGATGACGACCAAAGGGATGTAAATAGAGAACTAAGGAAGATGAGTGAAAAACTAGATATAGGTCTAGTTGCTACAAATGATATACATTATTTGAAGAGAGAAGATGCTCTAGTCCACGATGTCCTTCTTTGCATCCAAACTGGAAAGACTGTGGATGAAGAAAAAAGAATGAGATTTCCGACCAATGAATTTTATTTAAAGTCTCCTGATGAAATGAAGGAGATATTCTCAAATGATATAAAGGCACTTGAAAATACAGCTTGGATAGCTGATAGATGTAAGATAGAGATTGACTTTGACACCCTGCATTTGCCAGAGTATTCCGTTCCAAATGGATTTTCCAACAAGGAATACCTAAAGTTCTTGATACTTAAAGGTTTAAAAGAGAGATACGGAAATATCACAGAAGAAATAAATGAAAGATTCAAATACGAGTTTAACACAATAATTGAAATGGGATACACTGATTATTTTTTAATAGTTTGGGACTTTATAAGATTTGCAAGAGAAAATGAGATAATGGTAGGCCCAGGTAGAGGTTCAGCCGCAGGGAGTATAGTATCATATGCTCTAGGAATAATAGATATAGACCCACTTGAGTATGGACTTATATTTGAAAGGTTTTTAAATCCAGAGAGAATTAGTATGCCAGATATAGATATCGATTTTTGCTATGAAAGGCGAGAAGAAGTAATAGAATATGTAGTACAAAAATATGGAGAAGATAGGGTAGCACAGATAGTTACATTTGGAACAATGGCAGCTCGAGGAGCTATTAGAGATGTGGGTAGGGCTATCAATATGAGTTACGGGAAAGTGGACTTCATTGCCAAGCAAATACCAATGGCTATCGGTATGACAATAGAAAAAGCTCTTGATATAAATAA
>JARICQ010000123.1 GCA_029264075.1 Tissierellaceae bacterium
CTTCTCTAAGGCTTCTTGAACCATGCTTTTAGGATCACTACCATATATAATATAGAGCAAATCTTTATCCATAAAAATCCCCTTTCTAGAGCTAAAATTCAGAGTAAATGATTTTTAAATTTAAACAAAACCAGTAGAGCCTAGGCCCTACTGGTTTTTCCCCTAACCCACCCTCACTTTAAAATATAAAATAGTATGTGGTAGTAACAATAATTTGTAATTTGTACTATTGTAACAATTCTGGGCCTAAGTTGTAACAGTGGAGTTGAACCACAGACCTTGCCCCAAAGTCGCCATAGGTTGAAAGTATACTCTCTTTTATATTTTTAAAGCTAACAACTTCTTATATTAAATCTATATTCCAGTTTAAAGATTGTATCCTTGTATCCAATTCCCTAAATTCTTTTGATAATTTGTCTGCTTGATTTTGAAAAGCTTTTACATCTATAGTGCTGACATTTTTAATTTCAGCCCTAGAATATCTATCTTGTTTTTCACTAGCTCTTTCAGCAGCATTAGCTAGTAGACTTCTACGAGCCATGATAGAGTCTCTTTCTACCAGAGCATCTGATAGCATCATATCATCATTGAAGGAAGTATTATTATTAGTTCTATTGATAGCCTTGATGATATAAGTTAATTCTTCTTGTAAAGACATAAACTCCTTCAGCAGTGTATCTGGATTTTCACTTGGTAGCTCTCCTTCTTGGGTTAATACATTGTTATACAATCTGTTTCTTATTTGTTCCATTCTCTTTTGCAAATCTGCCCTTAAAATTAATGCCTCAGCTAATTTCACAAAATCCCTCCTAAATTTAAGTCTATTTTGGACTCCATTCCATTACCTCTTGAAAACTACTTACATAGTAGTAGTTTGATATATCTACTAAAACTATTGCACTTGTCTCAGCACTTATAAATTCATCTAGGTAGCTGTGCTTGGCTACTAATACCTGAGACCATTTTTCTATTTCCTCTTTTTCTTTCAATATCCTCGCTAAACCCATGGAAGTGACTGCTGCTATATCATTTATACTTTTTTCATTGTTTGATCTATTATCTATCAATATTGAAATGTTCTCATTTTCTCTTATCATATCAAACTTTTTAGTGTCGATAGGAGTTGCAAAGACTAAGGTATTTAAGCCTTCATTACTGGCAAAGCTAATCAAACTAGTATAGCATTCATCTTCTCCTCCTGTGGCTAAAACGCCAAAGGACTCATTTTCTAAGATTTCTTTGATAAGGTCCTTTGCCTTATCTTTCTTCTGATTATCTAAAATATCATCCCTTTTAATATCTATATATTGGGGCTTGTCGTAATCTTTTTTCACATTAACTTCCTCCCTACTCGCACATATTTCCTCTCAATTACTATACCCTTTAAAATCATCATACAATCAATATATGATGAAAACAAGAGTTTAAATTATATAAACAATGGTATAATTAGACTATTAATATAAAAAATATAATGAAAATGGGGTAGATATATATGGTAAATGGTGTAATGTTTCAAGCATTTGAGTGGTATTTAGAAGATGATGGAAACTACTATAAAAATTTAATAAGTAAATTAGATGATTTGAAATCAATAGGTATAACAGCCCTGTGGCTTCCTCCAGTCACTAAGGCAACAGGCACTAATGACCCTGGTTATGGAATTTATGATTTTTGGGATTTAGGTGAATTTGATCAGAAAGGTAGTATTAGAACAAAGTATGGAACAAAAGATGAATTAATAGAATTAATTAGTGAAATACACAAACGAGGAATGTATATTTATGCTGATGTAGTTTTAAACCACAAGGCAGGAGCTGATTATACAGAAAAATTTATGGTGGTTAAAGTTGATGAAGATGAAAGAACAAAAGTCATAAGTGATGAGTATGAAATTGAGGGATGGACAGGATTTGATTTTAAAAATAGAAAAAATAAGTACTCAGATTTTAAGTGGAACTATAATCTCTTCACAGCCACAGATTATGATAATGCAAATGATCAGACAGGAATATTTAAAATTGTTGGTGAAAATAAAGGTTGGTCTTTAGGGGTTTCGAGCGAGAAGGGAAACTTTGATTATTTAATGTTTGCAAATATTGATCATGCAAATCCTGAGGTTGTAGAAGAAATCAAGAAGTGGATTACTTGGCTAATTGAAAGTCTAGACCTGGATGGGATTAGATTTGATGCTTTAAAGCATATAGATAAAATGTTTTTAAAAGATATAGTTAATCATATAGAGGAAAACTCTAAAGAGGATTTTTATCTTCTAGGAGAGTATTGGATAAATGATCCAGATACAAATGATAGCTTTTTAAAGGACTTAGATTATGACATAGATTTATTTGATGTTGGCTTGCATTTCAATTTGCACCAAGCTTCGATAGACGGAGATGCTTTTGATTTAAGAAAAATATTTAATAATAGTCTTGTTAAAATGCATCCAAATTTAGCTGTAAGCTTTGTCGATAACCATGACTCGCAGAAAGGACAATCCTTAGAATCCTATGTCGATGAGTGGTTTAAAGAAATAGCCTACGGCATTATTTTGTTGAGAAAAGATGGTTATCCATGCATTTTTTATGGTGACTATTATGGAACATTAGGAGAAAATCCATTTCCAGGTATTAAGGATAAAATAGATGCTTTAGCTAAAATAAGAATGAAATTTGCCTATGGAGATCAAGATGATTATTTTCAATCAGAAAACTGCATTGGTTGGATAAGGCATGGTACTGAAGAATATCCAAATAAATGTGCAGTAGTTATCTCCAATGGACCTATGAATACTATCTCGATGTCAGTAGGAAAAGATCAAGCCAATAAAAAGTACTACGACTATACTGGTAATAATAAGGGTCAAGTGACTATAAATGAAGAGGGTTATGGTGATTTTATGGTAAGTCCTGCTAGTATATCCGTTTGGCTTGAAGATGGTATTAAATTATAGATTAAAGATATTAGATAATAAAGGGTGAAAATACTTTTAAATTTTGACCTAGGTCAAATCTTATTATATAGAGCTATGCTAGAATAAGATTAGAAGATAAGAAAACAAAAATTTTAAAGGAGAGAAAGATATTATGGAAAAGTTTAATGAAGTTAAAGAAAAATACACAGAGAGACTGGACCTCTATGTTCCAGTAGTAGATCGTGTACATGGGGAAGCTCATCCAGAGTTTCATGAAGTGCAGAGACTATATCTTGAGATAAGTGGGAAAATGAAAAACGAAGGATCTGCCTTACCAGATTTAAGTGAAGAATTTAAAGAGTTGCGAAAAGTTACAGATAATTATAAGGTACCAGAAGATACATGTGAAAGCTATGAATCTGTATATCATATGCTAGCTGAATTAGATGAAGCTTATAATGTTTAATAATATAAAAGTAAAAATTCAAATAAAGAGGTGATAGACTAATATGCAAGGTTATATATTAAGAAGTAAAAATCAAATTACCCTAGTAGGTGGTATTTTAATAGCTATTGCCTTTATAAGTAAATGGACAATGGCTAATATGGAGGTCTTTAAATGGTCCTTAATAATTGCTTCTATTTTAGGACTAGCACCTATTGCTATCCAAGCTTATCAAGCCCTGAGGGTTAAGGTAGTTAGTATTGATGTATTGGTAACTATCGCAGTATTGGGAGCATTCTTGATTCAAAACTATGAAGAATCTGCAATCGTTACATTTTTATTCTTATTTGGTGCTTTTTTAGAGCTAAGGACATTAAATCAAACTCGTTCTGCCATCAAAGAACTTACTGAGATGGCCCCAGAAAGTGCCTTTAAAGAAATGGAAAATGGTGAATTTGAAGAAGTGGATGTTGAAGATGTAGATGAGGGAGATATACTTCTTGTAAAAACAGGTGCAAAAGTTCCAGTTGATGGAACAGTATTGATTGGTGAAGGATATATAAATGAAGCAAGTATCACAGGTGAGTCTATAGGAGTGGAAAAGGAAAAAGACTCTAAAGTATTTGCAGGAACTATCTTGGAAAATGGAACTCTTCAAATATTTGCCGACCGTGTTGGAGAGGATACAACCTTTGGTAGGATTATTGAACTGGTAGAAGAAGCACAAGATTCAAAGTCAGAAGCTGAGCGTTTCATTGACCGTTTCTCAAAGTACTATACACCAGCTGTTCTTATTATGTCTTTTATAGTCTGGTTGTTTTCAAGAAATATTGAGCTTGCTATTACTATACTAGTACTTGGGTGTCCTGGGGCATTAGTGATTGGTGTACCTGTATCTAATGTTGCTGGTATTGGAAATGGTGCAAGGCATGGTGTACTACTAAAGGGCAGTGAAGTAATTCATGATTTTAGTAAGACGGATACAATTATATTTGATAAAACGGGAACATTGACTATAGGAAATCCAGAAGTTTCAGAAGTTAAATACTATACAGAAGATGTTGATGATTCATTAGTTTATCTGGCAAGTATTGAAAGAGAATCATCCCATCCACTAGCAAAGGCAGTCTTGAAAGAAATTGGTGAAACTGAAGTTTTACCAGTTGAAAACACAGAGGTAATCAAGGGTGGAGGAATTGTGGCCAATGTAGCTGGGCATAGAGTGGCTGTTGGCAATGTTCTCTTGATGGAAAAAGAAAATGTAGAACTGAGCAAAAAAGCTAGAGAAGATATAGAAGCCCTTGAAAAAAGTGGTAATTCACTCGTGTTGACTTCTGTCGATGGAGACTTTAAGCTGATGATGGGAGTTAGGGATCAAATTCGCAAAGGTGCTAAGGAAGATCTTAGCAAGCTAAAAAGGCTAGGAATAAAAAACCTAATTATGCTTTCAGGTGACAACCAAGGAACTGTTGATGTTGTAAGTCGTGAATTGGGATTAACTGAAGCATATGGAAATATGTTGCCAGAAGATAAGGCAGAATATGTTAAGAAACTCAAAAAAGAAGGTAAGATTGTAACCTTTGTTGGAGATGGTGTAAATGATAGTCCATCACTTGCACTAGCAGATATTGGCATAGCAATGGGAAGTGGGACAGATGTAGCTATTGAAACATCAGACATTGTATTGATGAATTCAGACCTTAGCCGTCTTCCACATGCACTTGGTTTGACAAAATCAACTGCAAGAAATATGTTACAAAACATTGTAATAGCAGTAGGAGTTGTCTTGGTCTTGCTATTTAGTGTATTCTTTAGTGAATGGATGAATATGTCAATAGGTATGCTGGTACACGAAGCTAGCATTTTAGTTGTTATCATCAATGGAATGAGACTAATGAGCTACAGGCTAAGAGTATAATAATCAAAGTAAAATTAATAATGAAATAAAACTTAAAGGAAAGGATGAATATAATATGAAATCAGCAACTATAAACTTAGAAACTTTAACATGTCCATCATGTATGCTCAAAATTGAAGGTGCAATGAAGGGCTTGGATGGAATTGAACAAGACACAGTTAATGTATCTTTCAATTCAAGCAGATTGAGATTTGACTTCGATGAAGATAAGATTTCAATTGAAGAAGTAGAAAAGGCAATTACTAGGGTAGGATATGAAGTTAAAAAATCTAGAGTAAAGTAAGCTAGCAAGAAGATTAAAATGCAATAAATGCTCCGCCTAACAGATTGATCTGCTAGGCGGAGCATTTTGTCATTAATAGATTAAGATCTTTAAAAATAAAACTATATGATAAGAATTATTTTTTATGTTAAAATAGTATCTATAGGATATGTTCTAATATTGGAGTTATCTTAGATAAGATTGCCACACTTATCCTCTTCAATCTAGAAGTTTTTCCCTTCTCCACACCATCATCTTCTATATAGGAATAGTCATCAGCAAGCTCCAAGCTCTTATCTAAGTCCAATTGAACATTTCTCTTCAGCTTTTCTGCAAAATCTTCACTAAATATAACTATCATTGTTTCACTATTGATATAGCTACTTCTTGCATCTAAATTAAATGATCCTATAGCACTTATATGATCATCAAAGATATAGGTCTTAGCATGTAAGGATCCTTCACCCTGATACTCATAGATACTTACACCATTGTCTATCATTTCCTCTCTGTAGTTGGAGTAGGCAGATATACTCAAATGATTTGGACTTGAGTAATAGGAGTTTGTTAGCATTGTTGTCTTTTCTAAATCAATATCATATTGATTGTAGATAGCTTCAATCCTTCTAGTAGGTATTATATAAGGACTCTGCATAAATATAGACTCTTCTGCTTGTGAAGATAAAAACAATATCTCTCTCAAGCACCAAGGATCTTGATTGATCTTCCCTACAGGATTGTGGACAAATTCTATATTTTCAACAGGCATTGTTAGATTGTACCAGTCTTTTTTATAAGTTTCTTCTTTGAAGTTATCCTTTATTTCTCCATACTTAACTTTTAAGTTTTCACACGCTAGATCGCTCTTGGTTTTCTCTCTAGAATTTAGCTTCTTTTTAAAGGACTTTGAATATTGGTAGTTCCATGTATCATTGTAGTAGCTTTTCATATCCTCTAAGACACTGTAATAGTCACCTTCCGACTGATCTTTAAATATAAGAACATCCCTATCCTTGGAAAAGGTTTTCCACTTAACACCATCCATATAATAATTGTCGGCAATGTTTCGACCTCCGATTAGGGCTAAATTGTCATCGATTAGGATCATCTTGTCATGTAATCTTTTGTTCCAATTAAATGGAAACAATGGATTTACCGGGTCATAGAATTTAAAATCTATATTTTCATGTGAGTCCAATCCATATATTAAGTCTTTGAATTCTCCAGTTAGAGAAGCTAAAAAAGATAAACTATCTAATAGAACTCTTACCTCTACACCCCTATCTGCTGCTTCCAAGACGCCTCCAAGCATCATTTGTCCGACTTCACCATCTCTAAAAGTGAAATAAGAAATATCTATGCTCTCTTTGGCACCCTCAATCAGCTCTTTTCTAAAACTTACACCGTCTTCTGGTGATTCTATCAATTGAACCCTATCTTTATTTTTTCTCTCTTCAGTTCCTATTTTTGCTGAGAAAGGCTCTAGTCTTTCTCTTGCATTAGGGTTTTTAAAAGCATATATTATCACTGTAGATATAAAGGCATATATCAAATATACTATTAATATAACTACAAACACTCTTATGATTTTTCTCATTTTATAATCCTCTCTATCCATTTGTTTAAAGCATATCATGAATAAATATAAGGGTCAAAGTGATCCAGTCGCGTATCTGATGCTTCTATATTGAGAAAATAGATGCAAATTAATTATAAGAAAATAATAATAATTGTAGTCAATATCGAGATAAGCAATATTTTAGAGATTAAAGGGTATAATAGTATAGTAAACTAAAAACAATAATAGGAGCTGGTTTGATGAAAAATTTTAATTATAATATTCCTACTCAGATTTTCTTTGGAGAAGGAAAAATTGAAGTTCTAGGAAAAGAAATAAAGAAGTACGGATCTAGAGTATTGCTTGCCTATGGTGGAGGAAGTATCAAAAAGAATGGAATATATGATGATGTTGTTAAAGAGTTAAAAGAGAACGATGTAGAGTATTTTGAACTTTCAGGAATAGAGCCAAACCCTAGAGTAGAGTCAGTTGAAAAGGGTGTAGAGATATCTAGAGAAAATGATATTGATTTTATTTTAGCAGTTGGTGGAGGAAGCACTATAGATTGTGCAAAGGCAATAGCTGCTGCCTTCTACTATGATGGAAACCCATGGGACCTAGTAATAGGAAAGGCTGAGATAGGAAAAGTCCTTCCATTAGCTTCTGTGCTTACCCTAGCTGCTACAGGTTCAGAAATGGATGCAGGGGCTGTAATATCTAATCTAGAAACAAATCAAAAGTATGGATTTGGACATCCGGACTTTTTCCCTAAATTTTCAATATTAGATCCAAGCTATACTTATACTGTAGGTGAGTATCAAACAGCATCTGGAGTTGCCGATATAATGAGTCATACATTCGAATCATACTTTAGCAATGAAAAAGGAGCGTATATACAAGACAAGATTGCAGAGGGAATACTTGATACCTGTATAAAATATGGCCCCTTGGCATTGAAAGAGCCAGATAATTATGAGGCGAGAGCAAACCTTATGTGGGCTTCTTCACTAGCAATCAATGGACTGATTGGCTATGGCAAAGATTCTGTGTGGAGTGTTCATCCGCTAGAGCATGAACTTTCAGCTTATTATGATATAACTCATGGGGTAGGACTTGCAATCCTTACACCTCATTGGATGGAGCATGTATTGAATGAAGATAATTTATATAAATTTGTAGAGTACGGGGTAAATGTTTGGAAAATAGACAGCGGATTAAGTGATCTTGAGATTGCTAAACTAGCAATTGAAAAGACAGCAGAGTTTTTCCACAATTTAGGGATTCCAATGACCTTAAAAGAAGTAGGAATTAATGAAGAAAAGCTAGAAATAATGGCAAAGGCTGTAACTGATCACAATGAAGGTTTCGTAGGTAATTTCAAAAGCCTAAACTATGATGATGTTTTAGAAATATTTAAAAGTTCACTCTAACAAATCCTGGAGGTGTAAGGGATGATATTAAATTTAGACTTAAATCCATATATAAATAAAATATCTAATGTAGATAAAATAAATCTAGGGGTAGATCTTAAATCTAATTCTTCTGATTACACACCAGGAGGAAACATAGTGATTTCAAGACTCTTATCTGCCTTTGGTGAAGATTCTATCGTGACAGGTTTTCTTGGAGGATTAAATGGGGAAAGATACCATACCATGCTTTTAAATGAAGGATTAGTCCACGATTTCGTACAAATTCAAGATGAGACTAAGGTTAAAGTCCATATGAGGGATTTAGAAGACAATTATATAAAGCTAATAGATGAAGAACCAAAAATTACAAGAGAAGATCTTAAAAAAATCTTAAATCTGTACAAAGGCTTAATTGGAAATTCAGAAATAATTTGTGGGTCTAGTGATATCTTGCCATTGGGGCTTACTGATACAATATATTTTCAGCTTGTATCAATTGCCAATCAAAATAGAAAAAGATTTATTCTTGCTGCTAGAGGTGAAGAGTTAAGGAAGGGTATAGAGGCAGGTCCATATATGGTAATCATCGATAAGGCCATGCTTGAAGATTTGACCAATCTCTACCTTGAAGATGAAAGTGAAATAATAAAGGCATCAAATTACATTCTCCACAGGGATGTAGAATTCCTTGTAATATGTCTTCCAAATTTTGAACTAATGATTTTAGGTCAAGAGATAGGATTTAGAATGACTAGCAATATTGAAGTAGATGATTATTTAGAAAATGATCTAAGAAGAATTTCAGCTGGATTTGCCCTTGGTATAAGCAGGAATTATGATTTAGATATGACTTTAAGGCTTGCCTACGCTTTTAATAGATATGATACTGATGATAATAGAAACCATATAGATTTGGCTGAGATAAAGAAAATTATGGGGGAAGTAGAGATAATTCAGATCAATTACATTTAAAAAGCCTAGTAATTTTAGTGTAAATCTAAAATTACTAGGCTTTTTAACATAATTGCCATTAAAAGAGTTGAGAAAATTAGATAATAAACATATAATGGTAGGGGTAAAGAAATATGTATGATAAACAAGCAATAACTATTCAAAAAATAAGTCAAGAAAAATAAAATTAGTAATCGAGGTGACAATTTGATATATTCAATTGCCGATCTTCATTTTGACAATACTGGAGATAAATCCATGGATATATTTGGAGAAAATTGGCAAAACCATGAAGAAAAAATAATAGAGAATTGGAAAAAACTTGTCAAGGATGACGATTTGGTATTGATTCCTGGAGATATTTCATGGGCACTGAAAGCCCAAGGAGCCTATGCTGATTTAAAGAAAATAGAAGATCTACCTGGAAAAAAAGTGATGTCCAAGGGAAATCATGACTATTGGTGGCAGAGCTTAAATAAAATAAATCAGTTTGGATTCAAGACAATAGAATTACTTCAAAACAATAGCTTTATATATAATGATGTTGGAATAGTAGGAACCAGGGGATGGAGTCCTATTGATAGAATCTTAGAAGATAATCATGACAAGAAGATATATAGAAGAGAGTTAAATAGACTTAAATTATCACTAGAATCACTAGCATATAAGCCGAGCAAGATAATTGCAATGATCCACTATCCACCATTTAATTCGGATTTAACTCCCAACGAATTTGTAGATATGATGAAAGAGTATGGAGTTGATATTTGCCTATATGGGCACCTTCATGCTGAAGGACATAGGTATGCTGTAGAAGGCAAGATAGAAGATATAGAATTTCACTTGGTTTCAAGTGATTATATAGATTTCAAACCAAAAAAAATCTTATAGCAGATCAATTCAATTACAATTCGAGGTGTATTTATGATTTATATAATGGCATTTTTTTCAGTTCTAGCAGGTATAGACAAAATATTAAATAACAGATTTGGACTTGGGGAAAAATTCGATGAAGGATTTAAGTCTTTAGGTGGACTTGGGCTTACTGTAATTGGTATATACAGTATATCTCCTGTCATAGCTCA
>JARICQ010000126.1 GCA_029264075.1 Tissierellaceae bacterium
ACCTATTAAATGAAAAGCTAATATCGTTAAAACAATCATCAAACAAGGAAAAAATAATTCATGTGGATAAAACATCAATCTCTGTTGTCCTGCTGATGCCAGAGCACCCCAGCTGGTCTCAGGAGCCTCTACCCCTAAGCCTATATAACTAAGAAATGCTTCTCCAAATATAAATCCTGGTACAGACATGGTAATTGTTACCATTATAATTCCCAAGGTGTTTGGCAAAAGATGCTTCATGATGATCCTTTTGGTGTCTGCTCCTAAAGCCATGGCAGCTTCAACAAAATCTTGTTCTTTTATTTGCAAAATTTGTCCCCTTACCATCCTAGCCGTTCCTGTCCAAGAAGTAAGACTCATCGCGAGAACTAGGGAGAAAATACTTCTTCCCAAGACTACTGAAAGTATAAGTACGATGATCAAATAGGGTAGATTTCCGATAAATTCGACAAATCTCATTATAATGTCGTCAACCAAACCACCCTTTAAGCCTGAAATAGCACCGAGCAAGGATCCTATCACAAACATTACAAGAGTACAGCTAAGTCCAATAAGTATAGAAATTCTTCCCCCATGGCAGACTCTAGTAAACATATCTCTTCCCATATCATCAGTTCCAAACCAATATTCACTATTTGGAGTTAAGTTTTTAACTGAAGGGTTCATGAACTGATAGTCTTTTCCTGATATCAAAGGTCCTAAATATATAGTTGCAACCACTAATATTATAAGTACCAGTCCTAAAAGTGCTAGTTTATTTGATTTAAATCTTCTCCAAACATCAGCCCAATAGGTCAAGGATGGCTTGCTTAAAGCTTCTCCTGACAAGCCTTCAGTCCCCACTCTTTCAAACATATCATCTGTAAGGGCAGGCTCGCCACTATTAAAATTTACTGTATTATCTAAGTTATCCATTTTTATTACCTCGCTATTATTTTCTAAGATTTAGAGATTCTTATTCTAGGATCCACTATACCATATAAAATATCTACCAAAATCAGTGCAATAGTATATAGTATGGCAAAAAATATAGTGAGTCCTATTATCATAGTGTAGTCACTATTGGATACAGCCTTTACATAGTAATTTCCAAGTCCAGGTATAGAGAACATCTTCTCAAGTATAAAGGAACCTGCAAAGATACCTGCAACTGCTGGACCTATCATTGTAACAATGGGTATCATAGAATTTCTCAAAACGTGTTTTCTAACAACTCTTCCTTGTTTACATCCCTTGGCCTTAGCAGTAATTATGTAATCTTCACTAAGTACAGAAATAGTACTGCTTCTCATGTACTTGGTATAACTTGCAATACCTCCAATGGCATATGCGGCAACTGGCAAAATATAGTGCTTGAGTTCCCCCCATCCAAATACTGGAGCTAATTTCCATTTAAATCCTATAAAATACTGGAGTAGGGCTGCAAATACAAAACTTGGTATGCATATGGCTAGTACAACAGAAACCCTTATTATATGGTCTCCCAGCTTTTCTCGGTTTAGTCCCGATACCAATCCCAAGGAAACTCCAATGCTAATTTGCAGTGCTATGGCTATAATTCCTATCTTTGCAGAGATTGGAGCATTTTTTTTGATCACATCATTGGCAGATTGACCTGTGTATATAATTGATTCTCCAAAGTCTCCAGTAGTAATCAGATCTCTCATATATACTGCATATCTTTGAACAACTGGCTTGTCTAATCCATATTTTGCTTTAATTACATTTTGTGCTTTTTCTGGCATCTGACCAACTTTTGAAGCAATTGGATCTCCTGGTGCACCTGCTATTAAAAAAAATGTTGCAGTGACAATTAAGAACAATGTAATCAAGGAATAAATAATCCTTCTAATAATAAATCTAAACATAGTTTATCTACCTTTCTTGTAAATTATAAGAGTTACTTTCAAAATAATCAGCTAACTCTTATTGGAAGCTTGTAGTTAATCTGTCACCTCCTCTATAATGTCAAAAATACCAAAAAAATTATAATAACTTCTTTCTTATTTAACACTCTACTTACCTAAACCTTTTTTTATAGAGAAAAATTCCAATTTAATTCAAATTATCGAATTAAATTGGAATTTTAATCACCTTTTGCTATGGCGGGAGTATGTGAGAATCGAACTCACCCAAGAGGCCACAAGCCCCTCGCGCTGGTTTTGAAGACCAGAGAGCACACCAGCACTCATCTACCCCCATAGTGCTAAATTTATGTTACTACCTTAGTTTAGCATATATAAATATAAGAGTCAAGAGGTCATTTAACTTTATAATCTAGAGATTTCTAGATAAGTTAAAGATAAGTGACACGGACCTCTACAAATCTTTTCTTCCCTATGTACTTGCTCTCTCTGATTTTGAAGGTATTTGAGCGAGCATGATGGCAATTAACATTATCAAGCAGCCAATTGCTTCTCTAAAGCTAAGTCTTTCTCCTAGTATTACCGCTCCTGCCAGCACAGCAAAGACAGATTCCAAACTCAATATCAAGCTTGCCATAGTTGGTTCTGTATCTTTTTGAGCAACGATTTGTAGGGTAAAACCTACAGCACTTGACATCATACCAGCATATAGTATAGGGATTGCACTGCTCAAAATATCAGCCCAGACAAGATCTTCAACAATCAACATTACTAGACCCGATAAGATTGCTGCAACAAAAAACTGAATCATACTCATTTTAACTCCATTGGCTTTTGGACTGAAATAGTCTATTATCAGTATATGTAGGGCATAGAAAAATGCAGATATTAAAACCATCAAGTCTCCAATTTGAATAGAAAAACCTTGCTTAATGCTTAGTAGATAAAGTCCTACAGTCGCTAAAAACACACAAAACCATGTCTTTAGACTTATTTTCTTTCCAATGAAAATTCCGGTCAATGGCACCAATACAATATATAGGGCTGTAATAAATCCTGCCTTGCCTGCTGTAGTTGCGTTGGGGCCTGTTAGTCCCAATTGCTGAAAGGTCATGGCCATTGTAAGGACAATACCACAGGCAATCCCTCCCCTTATGTTATACTTCTTAACTCCTTCTGTTTCTTTTTTGATGGGATTTTTCATGATATATGGCCAAAGCTGTAACAAAATTAACAAGGAAAATCCAGCTACTATATTCCTTGAAAAATTAAATGTAAATACTCCAATCTCTTTTGTTCCACTTATCTGAGCAACAAATGAAGCTCCCCAGATAAAGGATGTAAATAATAGCATCAAGTTTCCACGCATTTTCCTAGTCATAACTTTCCCTCCATTTTCTTAGCTGGGGCTTTTTATATCTTTCTTGTTGTAGTAGTAGCCAACTCCCCATTTTGTCCTTATATATTTTGCATTTGATGAATCTTTTTCTATCTTCTCTCTAATTCTCCTTATATGGACATCTACTGTTCTTAAATCTCCAAAGTAAGAGTATCCCCAAACAAGTTCTAGGAGTTCTTCTCTTTTAAATATTTTCCCAGGATTTGAAATCAAGACATAGAACAGATCAAATTCTTTTCCCGTTAAATTTATATCTTTTTCCCCTCTTTTTATCTTTCTTCCAAGAGTATTTATTGTAAAGTCATCAAAAACTACAATTTGATTGTTTATAGCATTATTTTTATCATTTATTCTTCTAAGGACTGCTTTCATCCTAGCTTTTAGCTCCAAGATATTAAATGGTTTGACCAGGTAATCATCTGCACCGTATTCAAGGGCCAGTATTTTATTTATATCCTCGTCCTTTTCAGTAATTATTATAATTGGTGTTCCAGATTGTTTTGAAATATCTTTGCAGATATTTAATCCATTTGAGTCTGGAAGTACTATATCCATCAAAATCATATTATAATCATTTTTATATGCCTTAGCTATTGCATCTTTTCCCTTATAAACTTCATCTACAAGATATCTATCTTGCTCCAAGCTATATCTAAGGCCTTTTACAAATGATTTATCACTGTCTATTATTAATATTTTTTCTTCCATATCTTCACCTCTTAACGACTGCCTGATCATTTGCTTAAAACTCTTTTGTCATCTTGTCTTATAGTTATTTTTTCCATATCATAGTGTTCTAAAAGAGAAAGTGCTACTTTCCTATTTGTATCTAGCAGGTCTCTAAACTCTTCAATCGATATTGAGCCATTTTCAATTATATATTCTTTTAATTTTTGAATTGAATCCTTGTATACATCTAGATCTAAATAAACTTCTTCATTTAACTTAAATAGATCCTCCCTATTCAAAATTAACATAAACAGTTCTTCCACCTCATCTGCATTCCTATCCAATATACTAGATAAGTCTTCTTTTTTAGGAGGCTGATATTTATTTTCCTTAAATACATTTAAAATATCTTGATAAAGTCTTTTCTCTTCTTCTTCTAACTCTACTTCAAATCCTTTTATAGTTATATTTTGTGATACCTGTTCTATATATCCTTCATCGATCAATCTAGCTATAAATAATTCAGCTGCCCTAGATTTTGCCTTGGGTAAAAATCTACTTCTGATTTCTTCTTTAGAAATACCTAGTCTTAGGGGATATTTCTTGTGAAAAACTTCTAGTGACTCTACTATTTTTTTCTTTACCTTATCGTAATAGTTTATATGAATTATATATATATCTTTTGTGAGATTAAAGGTGATTAGCTTGCCTTCATCTTCAAGAACATCTATCTCCTCTTTTATTTTCTCCTCTAGCATTGCACTTTGAGCCGCTATTTCTCTTAGAGAAGGAAATTCACTTGATTTTTCTTCTATGATATTCTCTATGATATCTTTTGAAGAACCCATTTCCTTGATTTCAAGCTCTCTTATGCTAGATTCATCAAATCTCTTTTTCTTTTCTGGATTTGGTTCAAGTATCTCTCCACC
>JARICQ010000135.1 GCA_029264075.1 Tissierellaceae bacterium
CTACTACTATTACTACTATATATTATATATTCTTTTTATGTCTAGGAAAAAAAGAGGAGGCAATTATGAAAATTAAAATAGATCAAAGAAATTTATCAAAACATATAAATATAGCTCAAAAAGGAATCTCTGCTAGGACCACTCTTCAAATATTAGATGGAATCCTAGTAGAGGCTAGAAAAGATAGATTAAAATTAACAGCAACAGACCTTGAGGTAAGTATAGAAACCTATCTTGATTGTGAGGTAGAGATTGAAGGAAGCATAGTTATCAATTCAAGACTGTTTGGGGATATAGTTAAAAAACTTCCAAATTCAGATATTTACATAGAAGTTGTGGATAATAATGTAAATATAAAATGTGAAAACTCAGAGTTTAATATAGTAGGAGGTTTGGCCAATGAATATCCAGCCCTACCAATCCTACTGGAACAAGATAGCTTTGAAATTCAAAATGATTTATTTAAAAATGCAATCAGGCAAACTGTATTTGCCACCATTCAAGATGAAACTAGGCCAGCCTTATCTGGAGTTTTATTTGAAATAGAAAATAATAAGATATCATTCGTTGCATTGGACGGCTATAGGCTAGCCCTTAGACAAATCCCTATGGATTCAAAAGAGCATGTAAAGATAATTGTACCGGCAAGGATTTTAATTGAAATAAATAAAATATTAGACGAATCTGATGACAATTTAAAAATTGCCATGGCACCTGGCCATGTCATGTTTAGTTTGGAGGATACTGTTATTTATTCAAGGCTGCTAGAGGGACAGTTTTTAAACTATAAGGAAATAATAAGAAAAGACCACAAGACTACTTTAACAGTTAACAAGAGAGAACTTCAATATAGCTTGGAAAGGGCGTCTCTTCTTGCCAAGGAAGAAAAAGCCAACCTAGTCAAATTAACTATAAAAGATGGAGAGATGGCTATAAATTCCAATTCGGAAATAGGAGATGTAAACGAAACAATCCAAACGGAGATAGTAGGAGAAGATCTCAATATAGCCTTTAATTCAAGATATATACTAGATGGAATTAAAATAATTGATAGTGAAGAGATAGAGCTCAAATTTATGGGAAGTTTAAATCCATGTATAATTAATCCAGTTGATGATGAAAATTATACTTATTTGGTGCTTCCAGTTAGATTGGCCCAGGATGATTTTTAAAGGAGGTAGGGATTGATGGAAGAGATAAGGATAGAAACAGAATATATAAAACTCGATCAATTTTTAAAATTGGCTGCTGTCGTTCAGACAGGAGGAGAAGCTAAGATGCTTATAAATGATGGAGGAGTACTTGTAAATGGGGAAGAATGTCTGATGAGAGGAAAGAAACTTAGAAAAGATGATACTATAGAAGTAATAGGATATGGGAAGTTTCTTGTGGTATAATCTTATAGCTGCTAGGGAGTGTTGTTTTTGCATGTAAAAAATATTAAACTTATTAATTATAGGAATTATGACGATTTATATGTAGAATTAAATAAAAAAACAAATATTTTTATAGGTAAAAATGCCCAAGGAAAAACAAATCTATTAGAAGCCATCTATATGTGCGCCAGGGGCAGGTCCTTTAGGACCAATAGGGATAGGGAAATAATAAATTTAGATAAAAACCAAGCCTATGTTGGTGCAAATATGAATGTGGGAAGCTTTGATAAGCTTATAGAGATAAAGATGGAAAGAAATAAGACAAAGAGAATAAAGGTAAATAAAAGAGAATTAAAAAATTACAGGGAACTCTACAGTGGATTAAATGTCGTTATATTTTCTCCTGAAGATTTAAAACTGGTAAAGGGTGGCCCATCTGAGAGAAGAGATTTTTTAAACTCAGAGATATCTCAGATAAGGCCAGTATACAATCACAATCTAAGTAGATACAGAAAGGTATTGTTTCAAAGAAACAATGCCCTTAAGTCTGCAAAATTTAAAAAAAATATATCTAGCATTTTGGATGTATTTGATTTACAATTAGTAAAGTTAGCTTGTGAAATGATAATTGAGAGAAAAAAATATGTAGAAGAACTTTCAGCCATAAGCAATGAAATCCACAAGACTACTACTAGAAATAGTGAGGACTTAATTTTAAAATATATTTCCAATATAGATATATATGAAGATAGGGAAAAAATGGAAAGAGCTTATCTTAAAAAGTTAAAAAACAATCTAGAAAAGGACATAGAAGCCACTACAACTGAATTTGGCCCGCATAGGGATGATATAGAGATGTATATAAATGGCAAGGACTTAAAGGTATATGGATCCCAAGGCCAGCAGAGAACGGTAGTCCTGTCCATTAAATTATCTGAAGTTGATTTGATAAATAGACAAGTCGGCAATTATCCAGTACTATTACTTGATGACGTATTTTCAGAACTTGATGAAGAGAGAAGAAAATATCTAGTCAAGTCCTTTAAGGATATGCAGACAATAATAACAGTGACAGATGCTGTTGAAATAAATGATTTATCTGATATAGAACACGATATATTTTATATAGAAGATGGACAATTAAAAATGGAGGAGAGATATGATCTTACACATAGGAGAAAATGATTTTATCTATCAAGATGATATAATAGCAATATTTGACAAAAAATCTGCTGAAGCATCAAATAAGACAATGGACTTTCTATCAAGATTGATAGATGAGGGTTCTATAGTTGGAGATATAGATGAACATACCAAATCATATATACTTGTTTCGGGCGGAAAAAACAATCAAAAGATATATACATCAAATATATCTTCAAAAACATTGGTAAATAGAAATCTTTTAAATATATAAGATGGGAATGGAGGAAAGAAATGCCTAATAGTAAAAATGATATAAATGAAAATGGAAGACACTATGGTGCTGAAGATATTCAAGTACTAGAAGGTCTAGATCCAGTTAGAAAAAGACCCGGTATGTATATAGGTTCTACTGGACCAAAGGGACTGCATCACTTGGTATATGAAGTAGTAGACAATAGTATAGACGAAGCGCTAGCTGGGATTTGTGACACCATAAGGGTCACTATTTTTAATGACAATTCTATAAAGGTATCTGACAATGGAAGTGGAATCCCAGTAGAAAAACATGCTCAAACAGGAAAAAGCACTGTAGAGACTGTACTTACTATACTGCATGCAGGTGGAATATTGAATAACGGAGCATACAAGGTATCAGGAGGTCTTCACGGAGTAGGTGTATCTGTAGTAAATGCGCTTTCAGAGTGGCTAGAAGTAAAAGTGAGAAGAAACAATCTAGAATATATGCAAAGATTTGAAAAGGGTATAGCAAAAACTGAACTTGAAGAGATAGGTAAGAGCAAGGATACAGGAACTACTATCCACTTCAAGCCAGATGCAGATATATTTGAGATAACTGAATATAACTTTGAAACACTCAAAAGTAGATTTAGGGAAATGGCCTTTTTAAATAAGGCTGTAAAGATAGTTTTAAAGGACGAAAGAGAAGGCCAAGAAAAAGAGATGGAATTCTACTATGAAGGTGGAATAAGATCTTTTGTAGAATATATCAATAGAAATAAAACTTCTATCCAAAAAGATGTAATATACTTTGAGGGTGAAAGAGATGGAGCTAGTGTAGAACTTGCCCTTCAATATACTGATGGATATTCAGAGAATATATTTACCTTTGCAAACAATATAAATACAACAGAGGGTGGTACCCATCTATCTGGACTTAGGACTGCTCTTACAAGAGTAGTCAATGACTATGGAAGAAAATATGGATATATAAAAGAAAAAGAGGAAAATCTAAGCGGAGAAGACGTTAGAGAAGGTGCGACTGGAGTATTATCTGTAAAGCTTATGGATCCTCAATTTGAGGGACAGACCAAGAGTAAGCTTGGTAATAGTGAGATGCGTGGTATAGTTGAATCGCTTACCTATGAATATATGAACATATTTTTAGAAGAAAATCCTAGGGATGGAAAAATAATCCTTCAAAAGGCTGTGTCCTCTAGAAGAGCTAGAGAAGCTGCTAGAAAGGCAAGGGATCTTACCAGGAGAAAAAGTGTCCTAGACAATACTACACTTCCAGGAAAACTTGCCGACTGCCAGGAAACAGGTATAGAAAATACAGAAATATATATAGTCGAGGGAGACTCAGCAGGTGGAAGTGCCAAGCAGGGTAGGGACAAAAAATTCCAGGCTATACTTCCCTTAAAAGGTAAGATAATGAATGTTGAAAAGGCAAGGCTAGACAGGATACTTGGCTTTGAAGAGATAAGAGCCCTCATCACCGCCTTTGGAACAGGTATAGGTGAAGAATTTGATATAGAAAAGCTCAGATACGGAAAAATTATCATTATGACAGATGCCGATGTTGACGGTGCACATATAAGGACTCTTCTTCTTACCTTTCTCTTTAGATATATGAGAGATCTAATAGAAGAAGGACATATATTCATCGCTCAACCACCTTTATACAAGGTAAGTAGAGGAAGAAAAGAGGCCTATGCCTATAGTGATGAAGAATTAAGAAAAACCATAGATGAGTTTGGAGAGGGAAACAATATGATTCAAAGATACAAGGGTCTTGGAGAGATGAATCCCGACCAACTTTGGGATACTACTATGGATCCAGACCACAGGATACTCTTGAAGGTAAATATAGAAGATGCAGTTGAAGCAGATGAAATATTTACAACCCTTATGGGAGATAAGGTAGAGCCTAGGAGACAATTTATAGAAGAAAATGCAAAATATGTAAGCAATTTAGACGTTTAGGGGGTAGGATGAATGACTACAAACAAAGAATACGATAGAATAATTGATATAAACATAGAAAATGAAATGAAAAAATCCTACTTAGATTATTCCATGAGTGTAATAATGAGTAGAGCACTTCCAGATGTAAGAGACGGGCTCAAGCCCGTTCATAGAAGAATAATATATGCAATGGACGATCTTGGAATGGGACCTGACAAGCAGTACAGGAAGTCTGCAAGGGTTGTCGGGGACGTACTAGGTAAGTACCATCCACATGGAGACAGTTCAGTCTATGAGGCTATGGTAAGGCTTGCCCAGGATTTCAATACCAGATACCCACTAGTAAATGGCCACGGTAACTTTGGGTCTATAGATGGGGATAGTGCAGCAGCCATGCGTTATACAGAGGCAAAAATGACCAAACTCACCATGGAGCTTTTAAGGGATATTGGAAAGGAAACTGTAGACTATAGATTGAATTTTGATGAGACCTTAAAAGAACCTATAGTACTTCCAAGCAAGTTTCCAAACCTAATGGTAAATGGTTCATCAGGTATAGCAGTAGGTATGGCTACAAATATACCACCACACAATCTAAGTGAAGTAGTAGACGGCACAGTCATGCTAATAGACAATCCAGATACTACAATAGATGAACTAATGACAGTAATAAAAGGGCCAGACTTCCCTACAGGCGCACATATAATGGGCAAGGAAGCCATCCAATCTGCCTTTAGAACAGGCAGGGGTAAAATAAGAGTAAGGGCCTTTGCAGAAATAGAGGATATGGGAAAGGGAAAACAAAGGATAATAGTTACAGAGATACCATATCAGGTAAATAAATCTAGGCTTATACTTAAGATAGCCGAGCATGTAAGGAATAAGCGAATAGAAGGGATATCCGATTTAAGGGATGAATCTGACAGAGATGGTATGAGGATAGTTATAGAACTTAAAAGAGATACAAATGCAAATGTAGTCTTGAATAACTTATTTAAGTATACTCAGATGCAGACTACATTTGGAGTAATCATGCTAGCCCTCGTAGACAATGAGCCAAAGGTTTTAAATCTAAAAGAGATGCTATATCATTATATAGAGCATCAAAAGGAAATAATTACCAGAAGAACAGAGTTTGATCTTAAAAAGGCAGAGGCTCGTGCTCATATCGTTGAAGGACTAAGGATTGCCCTTGATCATATAGATGAAATAATAAAACTTATAAGAGCAAGTAATAGTGATGCAGAAGCTAGGGAAAATTTGATGGATAAATTTGAACTATCTGAAATACAATCCCAAGCTATATTGGACATGAGACTTAAAAGACTTACTGGTCTTGAAAGAGGTAAATTAGACGAAGAATACAAAGAGCTTATAAAAGAAATAAATCGCCTGACTGAAATACTAGCAAGCGAACTACTAGTAAGAGAGATAATAAAGGATGAACTTATCGAAATAAAAGAAAAATATGGAGATCTCAGAAGGACTAGAATACTTCCTTCATCAGAAGAAATAAATATGGAAGATATGATAGAGGAAGAAGATGTAGTACTTACTCTTACTCATTTTGGATATATAAAGAGAACTCCAGAGTATACCTACAAGACCCAAAGAAGGGGCGGAAGGGGCATCATAGGACTCACAACCAGGGATGATGACTTTGTAGACAAGATGTATATAACATCAACCCATGACAATATACTCTTCTTTACCAACAAGGGAAAGGTGTTTTCACTTAAGGCCTATGAAATTCCAGAAGGTAGCAGGCAGGCAAGAGGTACTGCTATTATCAATCTCTTAAATCTAGAAAAAGATGAAAAAATAAATGCTATGATTCCTATATCAAAGGATAATGAGGACGAAAACCTAGTATTCATTACCAAGGGCGGAATAATCAAAAAAACTACCCTTGATAGCTATGACAATATCAGAACCAACGGTATAATAGCCATATCTCTAAGAGAAGGAGACGAACTTATAGATGTTAGGAAGACAGATAACTGTAAGGATATAATCATAGTTACTGAAAAGGGAATGTCTATCAGGTTTGATGAGACTGATGTAAGAAGCATGGGAAGAACTGCAATGGGTGTGAAGGCTATAGATCTAAGAGAAGATGACAAGGTTGTATCCATGGAACTGGCATGTGACGGTGAAAACCTCCTTGTAATATCAGAGCTTGGTTTTGGAAAGAGGACACCCCTAGATGAATACAACAAGCAAAGAAGAGGCGGAAAAGGTCTGATCACCTACAATATAAGAGATAAAACTGGTGATATAGTTTCAGCCAAGGTAGTAGATGACAATGATGAACTGATGATAATATCTCAAAAAGGAACCATAATAAGGATAACAGCTAAAGATATTTCTATAATGGGAAGATCAACCCAAGGTGTTACCCTCATGAAGATGCAGGATGACAGGGTAGTAGCTATAGCAAAATATACTGTATAAAAAAATAGAGTTAAAAAAGAAGACAAGGGACAAGAAGTTGTCCCTGTCTTCTTTTATATATATATACTTTACAATATCCCCATTATGTTATAGAATTGTAACACAAATAAGTATAGAGGAGGAGCTTTCAAATGTCTTTAGAAATTCAAGTAATAGAAGATGAAAAAGAAAATGTTTGGATAATAAGACCGGAGGGAGAAATAGATATATACACCTCTCCAAAATTCAAACAAAAAGTACTGGATGCCTTTGATAGTGATGAAAAAGATCTATTGATTGATTGTAGTGAACTGGACTACATGGATAGTACAGGACTTGGAGCATTTATATATATATTGAAAAAGGTAAAGGAAAAAGATAATGAAGTCTATATAGATAATATAAAACCAAATATAAAAAAATTATTTGACATCACCAAACTAGATA